>CAYYPB010000459.1:0-2789 GCA_964473405.1 uncultured Planctomycetaceae bacterium | reverse complement strand
CCGCCGGTGATTTCACCGGCGGGACGCCGGTGCCACAGTCCGGGCTTGGGCGACTGGGATCCGATTCACTCATTGCTCGCGACGCCGATGGCCTTGTGGGCCGAGGCGGTCGCACTACACTCTGCAGTGGGCATCGGCGACGCCACACTACGGCCTCGGGGCCTACCTTGCCAGCCGACGAGGCCGAACCCCGCGGCAAACAGCGCCGCGAACGCCCCCACCACCGCCTCGCTCGCAACGAGAAAATAGACAAACCCAAACGTGCAGTAGGCCGACGCCGCCAGTTCCCACATCCAGGCCTTCGACGGCCGCGCGACATATTGTTTCAGCGACGCATCCGACCGCGAGCCCTGTTTCGGCGTGCGGACAAACTCACCGCCGCGAGAGAACAGCCCGCTCAGGCACGCCCTCGTCGTGTTCAGGCACAGCCCCACGCCCAGCAACATCAGCAGCGGGCTCGCCCCCACGCCCCCCCAGCTCCCGCGAATCGCCCGACGCGAGTAAGCGTGCGCCACCGGCGGCCCCGTGAGGCTCAGCCACATCATGCCCGCAATGACCAACACCCAGCCGCCCAACGCCGCCAGCGGATTGATCCACGACATCGGCAGCCCCAGCAGCCCCAGCACGAGCATCCACATCGAGATGCTGTAGCCCGTCAAGTGCATCGTCGCCTCGAGCTTCGCCCCGATCGGCAGGCCGCTCCGCCAGATCCTCGGCAGCAGCTTGCGAGCGCATTGGATCGACCCCTTGGCCCAGCGGAACTGCTGCACCTTGACCGCCTGGACCGTCTCCGGCAGCTCCGACGGGCACGCCAGGTCCATGCAATACTCGATCTTCCAACCGGCCAACTGGACGCGGTAGGACAGGTCGAGGTCTTCGGTCAGCGTGTCGGCCGTCCACCCGCCGACGGCCGAGTCTTCGATCGCCGCGCGACGCCACACGCCGGCCGTCCCGTTGAAGTTCATCAGCAGATCGTTCCAGCAGCGTCCCCCCTGCTCGACGCCGAAGTGCCCGTCGATCGCCAGGGCCTGAGCCCGCGTCAGCCACGAACGATCCTCGTTCATGTGCGACCACCGTCCTTGCACGCAGGCGTTGGTCGGCTCGTCCACGAGCAAAGGCACGGCTCGCCGCAGGAAATCACGAGGCGGCACAAAGTCGGCATCGAACACCGCGACCAACGCGCCGCGCGCCTGCCTGAGCCCCTCGGCGAGCGCGCCGGCCTTGTAGCCCGTCCGCGCAGCTCGGCGGACAACGACTACATCGTGACCGATCGCACGCATGTCCGCGGCCGCCTCGTCCACGACGCGACGCGTCTCGTCGTTGCTGTCGTCGAGAACCTGAACCTCGTGCAGACCCGACGGATAGTCCATCGCGCAGGCCGCCTCGATGACGCGCCGCGCCACGTTGGCCTCGTTGTAGAGAGGGATCTGCGTCGTCACGACGGGCCAATCCGTCTCGGGCCGCTCGGCGGAGAACCAGTCGATGCGCGCGGCCTGAGCAGCGCCCACGGGCGCATGGCGCCGTCGGAACAGAGCCGTCAGGACGTACATATGCAGGCCATAGAGGATAAGATAGGCCGCAGCCAACCCGTAGAGGGCGATCGCCGCCCAGCTCGCGATACTCCAAGCCATCGTACTCACTCAGCGCCCCCCCGTTGTGCGCACCACGGCCCCGCCACGCTACCGCTGCACGTTGAGTTTCCAGTCGTAGTCAAGGTATCGAATCTCGAGATCACCACTGCGCAGCGTCCGAGCAAGACTGCCGTCGCGAGCGCTCATGGCCAGAAACACGACGACCGAATCCGCTCGCGGGGAGAAGGTCAGATCGACAAAATCGTCCGCATACCATTCAAACACCTTGCTCAAGTAAATGACGCCGGCCTCGCTGTCGATCCGACACCGCGCCTCGTCGCGCAAGAACCGATTGACCACGTCGGTGAGCTGCGTCTTGACCCGCTCGCCCGTGAACGCCCTGTTCCTCAGCGGCGGGCATCCCCGAGCGGCACACACCAGGGCAAGGTGTATCCTGGGGTCGCGAAGGCCGTCCTGCTTTCGCAAGACGGAATGCTCGATCCCATCCAGCGTCAGCATCTTCCCGCCGACCTTGAACGACACGCCCTTCCAGAGAGTCTTCTCGCCGACCCGTTGGTCTTGAATACTGTATTCCGGCCAGGCCGTCTGATCTTGCGGCAGAGTGTCCAATACGGCACGAATCGTCAGCGCGTTGTAGGCATTGATCCAGAAGGCCAGTCGTTCGTCATCGTCGCGAAGCCCCGTCGCGTCGGTTTCGGCCAGACGGTACAAGTATTCTCGGAATCCAGCCGAACGACCGATGGCGGCGTAGTCCACCAGCCCGTCGTCATCGACATGGTCGTGCAGCACGCGGCCCCACAGGCCGTGGTTGAACACAGAACGATCCCATGTGTCGGCGAACGCCTTCTCCTTGATCGGGACGGCCTCCTTGGGACCGGCATCGTCGGCGTCGCCTCCGCTCGTCGATCCCTTCTGTTGACAACCCCAGAGCAAACAGGCGCACAGACCGATGCAGAACGTCGCACGCAAGATTCTCTCGGCTGTCATCATGATCTCGTCCTCCTGCAAGGGAACGCCACTCTGCACCGCACGGCCGCGTCCCGGCGCGCCGGAAAAGCCCGCTGCTCTTCCCGCGCATGGCGACGTACCGCGCGCGTCCCCCCGGCAAAGCCGGGGGCTGGGGGACAGTTGGCGTCCACCGTCGGGTCCATGACAGTTCAGGCGATTTGCGAATCAGCCGCATGGCATGTGATACCG
>CAYYPB010000458.1:0-2795 GCA_964473405.1 uncultured Planctomycetaceae bacterium | reverse complement strand
CTTCAGCCCGCGCGGCCGTTCCCTTGGAGGGAACGCCACTGTGCGACGCACGTCCGCGCGGGCTGAAGCCCGCGGCTCATCACTTGGTGACAACGAAGCGCTGTCATTCTAGGATGGTGGGATGATGACAGAACAACATGCAACGTATCCCCCTCACTACACCCGCGCGATTCGCACGCTCTTGCGATTCGCCTTGGTCTTCCTCGTCGTCGGACTGCTCAGTGGCGTGGCGTTTCAGGAGTCGGTCAAGAAACTCAGCCGCACGGCCGGCGATGGTCTTGGCTATGGGGACGCGACGTTGCACCTCGCGCTGGTCCACGGCCACATGTTGATGACCGGCGTTCTGCTGCCGGTCGCCTTGGCGGGCATGTTGCACTTGGCCCGTGCACACGGCGGTCGTTTTGTAGGCCAGCGGGCGTTGGCGTGGAGCATCTACGCCTATCTGCCCGGTGTCGTTGCGACGTGCGGCCTGATGCTCTACAAGGGCTATCACACCCTGCTCGCCGCCCGGTCGGGCGAAGTGGACATGGCCGCGATCGACGCCACCCTCTTCGCAGGAAGCAAGGCCCTGCGTCACAGCTTCTATGGCATCAGTCACGTCGGTCTGGCACTGGGGTTGGGCATCTTCACAGTATGCCTGTGGCGATCTTTGCGGCCCAAGGCGTAGCGGCTGCGCGCCGCCGCGCAGCGCGATGGTCGAGCGCGTAGGTCGGGCCGCGCCCCACGGAGCACTCACAATCGCGAAGCCAACTCGGGGGGATCGAGTGTTCGCCGCAGCGCCGTAGCGACGGTCTCGGTCTCGACGGTCGTCCCGTCGGCCGATGCGAGTGTTCCCATGAACGCCGCATGGTCACGGCCACCTCGATAGTCCGGCTCGCGCGGTGGGTGGGCGATGTAACGCATCACGGCGTCCATGTCAGGCTGCACGAGGAGGCTGGTCGAGTAGTAGAGCATGTCGCGCGAGCGATGCAGGCAGGCCCCTCCGATTTTCAGTCCGCCCAGCGTCAAGTCGCAGATGCCAGCTTGTTGCACGCCCGGGATACCGATGCCCGCCAGTCCGTCGATGAGCCAAGTCGTTAGCATGTCGAAGCAGACCCGATGTCGACCAAAGGGCAGCCCCATCGCGACGGCCGAGACGATCACGTTGCCGGGGTCGAGCAGCACGGCACACCCGCCGCCGCGCCGCCGAAGGATCGGCAGACCGTCCGCTCTACATGCGTCGAGATTCAGTTCGACGCCAGGCCGCGAGCCCGATCCCAGCACCGCGACCGCAGCTTTCAGCCGATAGACGCGCACGCGCGATTGCCCATCGCCCAGCGTCGCGGCGATCAGATCATCGTCATAGCGGTAGGTCGGGAAGGTGTCGTCCGTCATGGACGCGGTCCTTCTAGGTACGCTTTCTGGGCGCATGCACATGAACCGCGGCCCCGGCGGCGACCTCGCTGGCCTCCATGATCGCCTCCGACAGCGTCGGGTGCGGATGAACGGTGACCATCAGATCCTCCAGCGTCGCCCCCATCTCCAACGCCAGCGTGCCCTCGGCGATCAGCTCCGACGCGTGCGGGCCGACCATCCCGACGCCCAGCACGAGCTTCGAATCCCGATCGAACAGGATCTTCACGAGCCCGTCGGTCCGGCCCATCGTCCGCGCTCGACCGAGTGCCGCCAGCGGAAAGCGGCCAATGCCGACCTTGATGCCCTTGTCGTTGGCCTCTCGCTCGGTCAGACCGGCCCATGCCAACTCCGGGTCGGTAAACACGACGGCCGGGATGGCGACGTTGTCGAACGCGGCGGCGTGCCCGGCGATGACCTCGGCGACGACCTTGGCCTCGCGGCTGGCCTTATGCGCCAGCGCCGGGCCGGGCGTCACATCACCGATGGCGTAGATGTTCGGCACCTTCGTGCGTCCCTCGGGCGTCACCTCGATCAGCCCGCCTTCGTTGAGAATGATGCCCGCGGCGTCGAGCCCCAGATTGTCGGTATTGGGCTTCCGCCCGATGGCGACGAGGACGCGGTCGAACTCGTCGGTCGTCTTTTCGCCATGATGCTCGACCGTCACGGCGAAGCCCGAGCCGGCCTGCTCGACGCCGACGACCTTGGACTCCAGGCGAACCGCCTCGAACTGCTTTCGACAGTTCTTGATGACGACGTCCACCAGGTCGCTGTCCGCCCCGGCCAGCAGTTGCGGAAACAACTCCACCATCGTCACCTTCGAACCGAGCCCCGCATACACGAGCCCCAGCTCCATGCCGATGTAACCGCCGCCCACGACGAGCAATCGTTCGGGAACCTCGGGGATGCGCAGCGCATCGGCCGACGTCCAAAGCGGCAGGTCATAGCCCGGCGGAAGTTCATTGATGCGCGAACCGGTCGCAATCACACAGTGACGAAAATCCAGGCCCGAGACCTCGGAGTCTTCGAGCGCCAGCGACTTCGGCGAATCGAAGCGGGCACGCCCTTGGATGACTTCGACGCCGCGTTTCTTCAGCAGCCCGCCGATGCCCTGCGTCAGACTGTCGACGACCGATGCGCTCCATTCGCGGAGTTTCTCCGGGTCGATCTTGAGGTTCTCGAAAGTCAGCCCGGCCTTAGCAGCCTCGCGCGCGGCCCGGGCCAGTTCGACGACGTGAATCAGCGCCTTGGAAGGGATGCAACCCTCGGTCAGGCAGACGCCGCCGAGACGATCGCCCCGTTCGATGAGGACGACCTCCTTGCCGCGGTCGGCCCACCGCCGGGCCGCGACGTATCCGCCCCGCCCGGCACCGACGCTCGAGACCTCGGGCTCGCGAGCATGG
>CAYYPB010000457.1:0-2795 GCA_964473405.1 uncultured Planctomycetaceae bacterium | reverse complement strand
AGATGATCCTGACCGGCATCGTGGCCGATCTGATAAACTCCACGCGTGGTGTGCTCGAGGACGTGTCCTACCGCCTGCGGCGGATGGAGATGGAACAGGCTCCCGAAACCCACAGCCGGCACGGATCGGTAAGAAATGACTGAGCCGACCGCGCACGGACCGACCGCCCTGTGTGCCGGCACGTCCGTGAGGCTAGCGTCTGTTTTCCGGCGACGGCGGCGCATGTTGGTCGCGCCAGAATCGCGCAGCGGGCGGTACAAGAAGACACAGCCATCGACGAGGGCCGGCAACTAAGCCTGCCAAAGGAAGACCGAAACCGAGGTGATCGTCGGTCTTCACGGAGCGCGCCGCAGCAGGACACCACCGATGATGATCGGAAAGACTCCCGACACGACTGCAGAAGAAGCAGACCGTATCGCCTCACAGTGGTACATCCCCCCGCCACCTCGGGTCTCCCACGGCCGGCTCGTCTACACTCTGGATTTCGTTCTCGCCACACTCCAAGGCCGCGTCGCGGAGCCTGAAAAAGTCCGGCGAACGACGGGCTGGCTGCTCGTGGGTTCTATTGTGCACGGCTGCATGGCGGTGGCACAGATCCTCATCATGGTCCTGGCATGGATTCCCGTCGTGTCGTCACTTTTGGAGACGGTGGCACGGGTGTTCAGCCGGAATGCCGGCGGTTTCTTTCTGCGGGCGTGCTACTGGAAAGCCCGGCTCAAGCACCTCGGACAGGATACGATCATCGACCAATACGTGGATATCTGGGGGGCACGGTCCGTCTCGATCGGATCACGCTGCCACATTGACACAAATGTCCGATTGGCCGCCGGGGAGCGCCGCCACGGCCAACACGGATCCATCACAATCGGAAACCACGTCCACGTGGGCCCCGGCGTCCATATCGCCGGCCGCGGCCACGTCACGATCGAGGACCTCGTCGGCATTTCCGCGAACACCCACATCTATAGTGCAACCAATGTCGTCGAATCTCCAGCCGACCCCGGCCGGCTCATCAGCATGTCGCACATCGCCCCCGGCGATCAACAACATATCGTCGAGGCCCCGGTCCGCATCGAGCCATACGCCTTCATCGGCATGATGGTTCGCATCATGCCGGGCGTCACAGTCGGCCGTGGAGCGGTCATTCACGCCAACACGGAACTCCGGCGAGGCGTTCCGCCGTTCGCGAACATCGGCGGAGCGCCGCGCGGCCGCCAGATCGGCTGGCGCAAACCGCGACGTCTCAGTCCCAGACGCTCGAAACGCGTCGCCGCGCAGGCCCAAGATGAAATCACGATTCGGGAAGTGTCGGACCTCGACGATCACACAACCCTTGATGGCGTCGCTGATCTCCACTTTGATGCGTTCGCCGATGGTGTCACGACGCAGCTCGGACAGTCTTTTGTCTACCGCTACTACCTCGCGATGATCGAGAGCGCCACGTGTTCACTCTGGGTGGCAGAGCGGGAGGGCCGGGTGGTTGGGTTTCTCGGCGGAACCGTCGACCGCCACGAGTTCGAGCGCATCAATCGATCAGGCACAACGCGGTTGCTGGCGCTGTGGCGCTTCGCGACCGCCCGGCTGAACCCGTTCGCAGTCTTCCGAGCACTCAAGAAAAAGACACTCTCTCGTGACTTTAGCGATAAAGCGGAGCTTCTCTCCATCGTCGTGTCCCCAACCGTTCGGCGAGCGGGCATGGGCAAGCGTTTTCTCCGCGTCTGGATGGACAAGCTCGAAGCGACGTCACTCGCCACCTTCCTCGTATTCACGGACAACCCCGAGGGCCTCCGCTTCTACGAAAAATACGGAGGTCAGTGCATGTTCCGCTTTCGACTTCGATCGATCTCGTCGGCCTGCTTTCGCTTCAAGATACCGCCCGACTCGCCGATCCTGCGGGAAGCGTTGGAGCAGGCCCGCCAATCGGTTCCCGGCCAGCCGACCGACACCTCGCACGAACACGAAGAACCCGCAACAAGAGCGATGCAATCATGACCACCACGACGCTAGAGGCATTCCACCACGTCGGCATCGCCGTGCAAGAAATCGGCAAGGCAGCGGAGGCGTTGACAACCCTCTTTTCCGCCGCCGCCGAGAGCGGCACGATCGATGATCCTCTCCAGGGCGTCGGGGTGAAGTTCATGACACTGGGCGGCCTGCGAATCGAGCTGGTCGAGCCGGCTGCGGCTCCATCGCCGCTGGATTCGATCCTGAAACGCGGCATCGGCCTGTATCATGTGTGCTACGAGGTGGCGGATCTCGACCAGGAACTCGGCCGGCTCAAGACCGCCGGCATCCGGATCGTCGCGCCGCCCAAGCCGGCCGCGGCGTTCGACGGCCGGCGCATCGCGTTCGTTATGTGTGAGGGCTTGATGGTCGAATTGCTCGAGGCCACGCCGGCGACATCGACTTGACCGTGGGCACGAGGCCCTCAAGCCGACGACACCCCGGTGCCCCGTCACGCTTGGATGGGCGGGAGGTGTGGGCAAGATCGCCCACGCGTTTTCAGAGGAGCCACACCGGCGGGACGCCGATGCTCCCCAGCATCGCTACTGCAGGCAGCGCCACGGGGAGAAGGAAACACACCGGCGAGACGCCGATGCTCCCCAATCCATGAGGCGTGACAGAGCACTTGGGCGTCCGTTCCTCACCCCCGGAGCGTGTGGGACGCCGGCCCGTGAAACGAGGCGACAGACTGGATACCGTGAGCCGATCGACCGAACCAACACCGCCCATCGACGCCGCCCGGGCCGCCGCCGCGCTCGCGGAGGTCGACGCCTGTCCGACGGTGGCCAACA
>CAYYPB010000456.1:0-2795 GCA_964473405.1 uncultured Planctomycetaceae bacterium | reverse complement strand
GTGATGTGCGTGCCGTTCATCGCTGCCGGACGAACCCGTTACCAGATGCTCTCCGTGGCCTATGTGGCTATCGCGTGTCGCCTGGCCGCCGAGACGCGAGCCGAGGGCGTATTCAATCTCGGCTCGCACGCACCGATTCCCGTTGCGGAGATGATCCGCGATCTGTGCCGCCGGGCGGAGTCGGGCGCGCGCGTGCAACCGACGCCGGCCCCGTTGGTCCATGCCGTGCTGTGGGCGCTCCACTGCGCGCGCCTTTCACCGCTGACGCCCGAGCAATTCCGCATTGCGAATGTCGACTATGTCCTGGATACTTCGCGTGCGAGAGAGCAGCTCGGCTGGACGCCGCGCGACAGCGACGTCGAGATGCTCTGGCAGGCGTATCAGGCGTACGTCGGCGCGATGCCCGGTGAAGTCCACGTCTGATCAGAGCCGCGACCGTCAGGGAGCGCCCATCATTCCGCTGCGAGGGCTCCGCTGTTGAGTGGCAAGTGCTCCCTGACGGTCGCGGCTCTAATCGCACACTCGCGCTTCGGCCGTTGGCCGCCCAGGACGGGACGCTCTACAGGACTGCTCAATCATTCACGGAACCCACTTGGAACGGATGCCGGAGTCTCAATCCTTGATCCCCACCACCGAAAACGAAGAGAACACGGGCCGCAGCGCCGGCGCGCTTCGATATGCCGTCGTCACGGGCCTCGTGCTGGCGACCGCGACCCTGCTGATGCACGGGGGGTCACTCGGTGACGGCACGGTGCTGGACGATCATTGGCATCAACGCGGTCTGCGCGAACACGGTTGGTCGCCGTCGGAGTTGGTGCGATCGACGGTGATCGAGCCTTCGGCGTTCCTCGACATCTGGTGGCAGGACAAGCCGGTGCGATGGGAATACGGCCGACCGTTTTTCATCCTGGCGATGAAGGTCGTCTACGGGCCCATTGGCGGCAACGATCCGCTCGCCCTGCATATCTTCAGCCTGCTACTGCATTTCGCCTCGGCCTGCATGGTCTACCGGCTTTGCCTGCTACTGACGCGTCACTGGTTCTGGTCCGTGGCGGCGAGCGTGATGTTCACCGTCTATCCCCACGCCGTCATTTCCGTGAGCTGGCCGTCCGCGCAGAACACCGTTCTCGTCGTGACGCTCATGCTGGCGGCGATACTCTGCTACCGCCGCGCGTCCGGTCTGCGTCTGGGTGCCCCATCCCTTCCAGCGGTAGGGGACGGACTTACCAAAGCCCTGTCGCGCGGCTGGTTCGCCATCGTCCTGCTGCTATGGACCCTCGCGCTGTTCACGCGAGAGAACGCCCTGATGCTCCCGGCCTTTCTCTTCGCTCTCGATTGGGTGTTCGGCCCCAAGGGAACGCTGCGAGCCAGGCGAGGTGCGTACGCACTATTCGCACTCACCGGTCTGGCCTTCGTCGTCTGGCGCGTGACGACGATTACACAGGCCATGCCGGACGTCTATCTGCGACTCCCCGATGGCGACTTCGTCGAATACAGCCTGTGGTGCATCGCGAAACTGTTGCACTATGTATGCACCTCGGTCTTTCCCGCAGCGATGCTCATCGGCCCAACGGGCCGGTTCAACCCGTGGACCGAAACGCCTGGCGATTGCCTGCTGATGCTGGCGATCGTCGCGACGGTCGGCGTTGGCTATTTCCTGATGACGCGCCGCGTACGGGGCTATTGGATATGGCCGGTGTGGATCGTGCTGGCCATCGTGCCGGTGATCCCCGTCATTGCCACGCCGCACTCGGGCTATCTCGGCGGCGTCGGGTTCTCGATCGGGGCGTGCCTCGTCGTGACGAACTCCGCCCAGGCGAAGCGAGCCTGGATCGCACGGTTCGGCCGGCACATGGTCATCGGCTATCTGCTGGCGTTTGGCGTGTTCTCCGCGTTCCACCGTTTGCAGTGGTCCTGCACGATCAACTCCGAGCGATTCGGCATCGAAAGCGTGCTTGCAGCACCGCCGGCACGCGCCGTGAAGGACGTGTTCTTCCTGAATCTGCCGTTCGGCAACATTTACATCAAGCCCGCGTTGGATGCCGAACTGGGGCCGCGGTTCCGCGACGTGCGTTGCCACGCACTGACGTTCGCGCCGCAGGCCCTGGCAATGAAGGACCGATGCTGGGTGACGCAAATCGACGAGCGAAGCTTCTCGATCCGCATCGAAGGACAGCCGTACTTCTCGCGGCTCCTCGGACGATTCCTCATCGATGGCTTTCGAGAGTCGGGACGGCTCCACGACGGGGGCATCGTTCGCAACGATCTGTTCGACGCTCGCATCGCCGAAGCCGATGACGAGGGCGTTCACGAGATCGTCTTCTCGTTCAAGCGACCGCTTGCCGATCCGTCGTTCTGCTTCTATCTGACGACACCCCAGTTCGCGGCGACGAAGATTCACTTTCTGCCGAACATGGAGACGCCTCCGCCGCTGCCGGCCGCGCCGGACACGAACGCGATGACAGTGGCTGCCGCTCGTCTTGCTGAGAGCGGCCATGCCGTTGACCAGGATGCGGCTTTCGCAGCGGTGATGACCGGAGCGGCTGATGCGATCCTTGTAGCGGCGATGGCTGGCGACGACTCCGATGCAGTCCACGATTTCAGGGATGTCGCCGGCGACGTCGCCGCCGCGACGGGCTCGCCCATCCAGAGCTTCTTCGAGCAGGACAGAATCACGCCCAAGCAATGGAGCCAGATCCGCACCTGGTGGCATCGCTGCTCGATCGACGAGGAGACGATCCGTGCCGTTCCGCTTCAACGCTCGTTCTTCGCACGCGACGTCGATTAGGGTCGCT
>CAYYPB010000455.1:0-2798 GCA_964473405.1 uncultured Planctomycetaceae bacterium | reverse complement strand
CCGCAGTGACCGTCTTCTCCTGCATGGCCTCGAGCAGCGCCGACTGGGTCTTGGGCGTCGCCCGGTTGATCTCGTCGGCCAGTACGAGCTGTGCAAAGAGCGGGCCTCGCTGAAACTCGAACCCCCGCCGGCCCGTCTGAGGATCCTCGACGATGATGTTCGTCCCGATGATATCCGCGGGCATCAAGTCGGGCGTGAACTGCACACGCGAGAACTTGAGGCTCAGCGCCTCCGACATGGTTCGGATCAAATAGGTCTTGCCGAGGCCGGGCACACCTTCGAGAAGCGCATGGCCCCCGGTGAACAGGCAGGTCAACACGCCGCCGATGATCTCGTCGTGGCCCACGATGGCCTTGCCGATCTCATCCTTGACGGCTTGGTACTTCTGCCGAAACTCGTCGGTCGCTTTCTGGATTGCGGGGTCAATCTGGGTGGGCATATGGGTCTCCGGGAGAGAGAAGCCGTCAGCTATCAGCTTTCAGCCCTCAGCTAGTATGGTTTTCGGCTTTCGGTTTTCTGGCTTTCGGCTTTCAACTCTCGTCCTCTTGCTGTTTGGCTCTGCGTTTCGCCTTGAGGAGCCGGGCGGTTGTCGATTCCTGCGGCTTGCTGTCTTTCTTCGGTTTGGCCGGCGCTGTGCCGGGCGGCGGGGCTTCGTGTCCGCCGAGGGCTTGCGTCAGACTCTGCGTGGGCTTCTTCGCCCCGTCGCCCGCATCGAACTTGGCGTCGGCACTGGGGCCGGCTGTCGGCTCGACCGAACCGGAACTCGTGGACTGGCCAACGTCCAGCCCCTCGCCTTGGGTCTTGCGGTCGGATCGGACGCGCTGTCGCACTTCGCGCAGGCCGCTCAATGTCGCCTCGGCCCGCTTGCCGCTGCCCAGTAGAGATGGCATCCCGGCGATGTACCGCCGGGCGGCCAAGATCGTCTTCATCGGGTCCACTGCGATGCGCCGCACCGCGACGTCGAGCAGGAAGGCGAACACGGCGAGTTTGAGCAGCAAGTCCCAGATCGGTTGCCGAGATACCTTCGGGGGGAGATTGTGCGCGAAGACCACATCGCCGGGCGTCTGCGTCGTCAAGACGCGACCGCCGGCCTCGTAGGCGACCTCTTGCAGCAGTGCCTCGTTGACCGTCAGGTCCTTGTACTCCGGCGAGTAGGCCATCGTGAAGCCCGTGCGAATGACTGCGGCCTTGGTCTGGGCAGTTCCCGGTGCCTGGACGTTCACGATGTAGGCGCCCTTGTCCTTGACGTTGAACTTGGCCTCGTAGCGGCCCGGCCCCGTCTGGACGATACGAAGGTCTGTCCCCTCGCCGCCAGGCCCGATCGCGCGCCCCTGAAATTCGCGGAAGTTGGCGAAGCCCTCGCCGTCCTCCATGCTCTCGATGATGATGTGCCCCTGATCGCCCTCGACGAACGTCGAAATGTCGTAGTTCGCCGCGGTGCCCTGCTGCATACACCAGCGAACGGCCTGGGCCCAGAGCTTGCTGTAGCTCGGCCAGTCGGTCCACTCGTTGCCCCAGTGATTCCACCGACCGCTCGTAAACGCCACGGTTCGACCGAAGCCGCAGAGCCAATGGGCCAGCAAGGGATCGCCGCGCTTCGTCACGAGTGGCATCTCCACATCCGCGATCTTGCGCGGCGTCGTCACGACATAGCCGCCGAGCTTGGGGAACGGTTCGGCGATGCCGACCATGATGTCCGACAGATTCGGCCGCAGCTTGGGCGTGAACTCCTCGTCGCGAATCAACGGGCGGGCGAGGACCTTGGCCTCCTTGGTGAAGATCTTGGGCAGCCGTTTCTCGTCGCCGGGCTTGTTGAGGAAGTAGTACTTTCCGCCGGTCAGTTTGGCGATCCGCTTCATCCTCCCCTGCTCGATCCCGCCGTGGGGAAACACGCCGACCGTCGAACAAGTGACCTTATTGCCTTTCATCTTGTTGAGCAGCGCGTTGCTCGGATCAGACGGGTCGCCGTCCGAGATGATGATCATGTGACGCTGCGAGGCATCTTTGCAGCTCATCAGCGCCTGGTAGGCCATGCTCATCGGCGTCTGAAAGTCGAACATGTCCGCGTTCTGCATCCGGCGGATCTTCTGCGTAATCGCGTCCTTGTTCGTAGCGGGCTGCATCTTGACTTCCCAGTGGAAGCCGCTCATACCCCAGCCGATGACGCCGTAGTAGTCGAGCCGGCTGACCGTCTTGAGCGCCGCCACGGCCGTTTCGATGCCCCACTTGTTGCCCTGCGGCATCTCGCACGAGTGCATCACGATCGCCAGCGCCCCGCGAGGAATCTGCCGCACCGCGTCCACGTCGAACTTCACCGGCATGACGTCCTCGACGACCGAACCCTGCCAGCCGCCGGCACCGAAACTGTCGTCCCCGCCGATCATCATCAGGCCGCCGCCCATGTCGCGAACATACGACGCCAGCGCCTGCTGCTGCTCGCCCCTGAACAAGTCGGCCCCAACATTGGCGAGGATCACCGCCGAATAGTCCTGAAGTGCCGACGCCGTGACATTCGCCCCGACAGCGGCCACCCAGCGAACGCGAATGTCCTCCTTCCGCAGGGCCTCCATCAGCAGCTCGTCTTCCTCACGGGCCATCGGATCGCCAAGGAACAACACCTGCTGAGGCCCTTCGACATTCACCAATGCTCGAGCCACGTTGTTCTCGGCGATGCCGTCCGCCGACTTGTCGAACGGGATGAACTCCGCGCGAAAATCGTGTACCTTGGCCGCCTCGATCGGCAGCCGGATCGTGAATGGGCTCCTGCCCGCCTTGAGCTCGACGACCTGGCCGGCCTG
>CAYYPB010000454.1:0-2803 GCA_964473405.1 uncultured Planctomycetaceae bacterium | reverse complement strand
TCTCGTGGCCTCCATCATGCTGGAAGGTCACAAGCTGGGGGCACCGGCGAAAAGCCTGTAGAACACCTGCCCGATGGGTGGCGTAGTCCGAAGGCTGCCACGATTGGACAAGCCGGTTCGCCGTGTCTCGTCGTCGAGAGCGGCCATGTTGTAGGGAGGAGTCGGCGCTCGACTGAGGCGAACGCCTGAAGACTGCCCGTCCCCTCTGGTGGGCGAGCGGGGCCGATGCCACGACGTGACATCAGCCAATCAGGCAAGCCTATCGTCGAGATGCAGTGATGTACCGAAATGGTAATCGGCGCGCAAAACGGGCCCACCCTGTGAATCTGAATCTCCGCGACGTCGGCGTGCAGCGAAGCATGTTCCGCGTTGTCGGTGGCCTCGGTGAACTGCGGCACCACGATCACGGCGAGGATGCTCAGGATCACAACGACCATGAGCAGCTCGACGAGTGTGAAACCGGCTGTTCGGATGCCTGAACGCATAACCGTTGCTGAGAACTCCCTCTCTGGATCATCGGACTCGTTACGGCGGTGTGTGAGCAATCTTGATTCATCCGTAGGAACCCCAAATCGCCAGAAAAAGCGGCCCTGGCGATAGCGCCAAAGGGGGTGATTTCGCCGAAAACGGGGTTTCTGCGAGAGATTCAAGTTTGTCGAGCAGTATCCGGGCGCCGAGGGAGAGTGTCCGTCTCTTCTTGTTGGCTCCGACCGTCGTGTAATACCACTTGGCATCCGATTCGGACGGGGGCGAGTTGATCGCGCAGGATTCGGCGAAAGAGCCTCTCGCAGCCTATGCCGATTTGGCGGTAAACGCTCGTCATGCCGCCCGCGACTTTGTGCGCCGTGTACATGAGCGGGTTATCGAGGCCGAACCACGAGTAGAAGGGATCAGCCCCGTAGAGAGCCTGGAAGTCTGCGAGGTCCAGACCAGTCTTGCCACCCCGCCCGAACTTCGGCTTGTAGGCCGCGCATACGCGGATGGGCTTGATGATGACTTCAAGATAAGCGGCGTCTCGTGGCTTCGTCACGACGGGCATCCTGAGTTTCCGAATCCTACGGTTCTCGCCGGAGCGTCTAGCCTCACCCGTCGTCAAGGTCGATACGGACTTCCGCGATGCATCTCGGGCATCCAGCACATCGGCCGTCGTCCGTGAAACGGACCATGTACCGTTCGCCGGCCTCGCACTCAGGGGATGTGAATCGTTGTGGCTCCACAGCGGCGGCACAAGCGGCGTCGCCACGGTTTCGATGACGGTCCCGGCTCACTGCGGGCTTTGTGCAGGAGTTGAAGACATCGCGTCGTGGCCCGCCTCACAAGACGCCGAGCAGGACTGGGGGTGTTGTTGCTGGCGCGGTAGGTGCGACGGTGGGGTTGTGATGGATGGCTGCAGATGAGCAGAACAAAGACGGGCCTGCTGCCGTGCAGGCGTCGCCGGAAAGTCAAAGCGCGACTCCGTCTAGTCCCACGACAGCACGCCCCGTCATCGAACTGCTGCCGTATCAGAAGGCGGCGCTGAATTGCGACGCTCGGTTTACCTGGAACTGCTGGTCTCGACAGACGGGCAAGAGCTTCACGTTTGCCCTTCGCCGTGTGCTTCGGGGGCTGATGCGGGGGCGGAACCAGATCATTCTCTCGGCGGGCGAGCGGCAGAGCCGCGAGGTCATGGAGAAGGTGCGCATGCACTGCTTCGCGCTCAAGATCTGGACGCAGCTCAATGGCCAGACCTTCTTCGAGGACACCTTGTTCCGACAGCTCGAAGCCCGACTGCCCGGCAACGTGCGAATCATTGCCCTGCCGGCCAACCCGATGACGGCACGCGGCTTCACCGGCGACGTGTTTCTCGACGAGTTCGCCATGCACCGTGACGACGAGGCGATCTGGGCCGCGTTGTTTCCGACGTTGCTGCGCGGCGAAGGCGAACTCGACGTGGCCTCGACACCGCGCGGCTGCAAGAACATGTTCCATCGGCTGCGATCCAACGAACGCTTCGCCCGAAACACGCTGACGCTCGACGACGCGGCGGAACAAGGCCTCGACGTGGACGCCGAAATGATGCGCTCGGCCATCGGTGACGAGCAGGCTTGGCGGCAAGAGTTCCGCTGCGAGTTCCTGGACGAGACGACCAGTTTCATGACGCACGAGTTGATTCGATCCTGCCAGGACGAGCGACTCGATGTCGGCGTCGACTGGCGCGAGATGGCTCGGCCCGGTGCGGATGTTTATGTCGGCGTCGACGTCGGACGGCATCGCGATGCGACGGCGATCTGGCTCTGGCAGCGGCGCGGCGAAACGTTCGTCTCACAAGGCGTCGAGGTCATGCAAGCAGCCCCCTTCGGCGAACAAGAGGCAGCGCTCAGTCGCATCCTCGACCAGCGCGGCGTGCGAAGATGCTGTATCGACGCGACCGGCCTCGGCCTCCACCTGGCCGAACGGCTCGCCGAACGCTTCGGCGAGCATCGCGTCGAAGGCGTCGTCTTCACGGCGGGCCTCAAGAGTCAACTCGCCGGCGGCCTGCGCGTCCTGGCCGAACGGGGCCTACTGCGGATTCCAGTGGACGAGACGATCGCCAACGACTGGCACGCCATCACGCGCATAGTGACAGGCGCAGGGCACTTGCGATTCGACGCCGACCGTTCCAGCGGCAGTCACGCAGACCGATTCTGGGCGGCGGCGTTGGGCGTCCACGCGGCCGACGCGATGGCAGGCGAAGCGGGCCTGGAGACGGGCGACAAGCTGACCTTCGCGACGCCGGGCGCGTGGTGAGCGAGTCTGGGTGGCCCATGTCCTTTGGACATGGGGG
>CAYYPB010000453.1:0-2805 GCA_964473405.1 uncultured Planctomycetaceae bacterium | reverse complement strand
CTTCACGTTCTTCGCCTTCGGGTTCTTCGGCCGAACCGGAACGCCCTCGGGCCCGGCGCAGCCGACTGCGTCTACACAATCAACACACTGACGCCCTGGTGCGAGGCCTTCCGTTTGACGCGCTCGGACATATGGGTGGATTTCTCCTGGAACTTCCCCATGCCCCACAGCGGTACGTTCGACGAACCCTATGACACCTTCGCCGACGGCGTCGCCGCCCTCGCGGCGGGCAACGAGCCCTCCGAACCCCCCACCCTGCACATCAAGGGCGGCACAACAAACGAGACTCCCACCATCAGCAAGGCGATGACAGTCCGCGCTTGCGACGGATCCGTGACGATAGGAGCGCCGTGATGAACCGACCACGAACAGCAGCGTGCAACCGATTCGCCGTCTTGGCGATCTTGGCAACAGTAGCGACCGTCGGCGTGGTCTCGGCCGTCCCCATGCCGGAGATGAGTTGGCGAACGCTCGACTGCGGCGGTGGTCTGACTGCGACTAACGAGATGATCGAATTGACGACAACCATCGGGCAGCCCGATGTCGGCGTCACGATGACCGCCGCCGGGATCGAACTGACCGGCGGCTTCTGGGTCGGGGCAACCTCAACGCCCGCTGCCTGCACCTGCCCCGGCGATGTCATGCCCGACAGCTTCGTCGACGGCGACGACATCCAGGCATTCGTCGACTGCGCGATCGGCGGCGGCAACTGCGCCTGCGCCGACATGAACGGCGACAGCGTCGTGGACATGACCGACGTGACGCTGTTCGTAGACCGCCTGTTCGGCGGCGTTCCGTGCCCGTAGAGGCTGCGGCAGCATAGCGAAGCCAGTTACCTCCAGCGGCGTGCCTGCTGGCTTGCCGTTTGGCGGATCACCTTTTCTCGCGATTCTTGCGCGCCAACGCCGAGCCGCGGTACGAACACTCAACGGCTATTCGCACGATCAGAATCTCTCTCAGATTATGTTGGTCGTTTCCCAATCGGTTCTCGTTTGCAGGGTGGAGGCGCAGAACCAGATGCGCCCAGCGGCGTCGGTACGTCGTTCTCGCGTCCGGGGCGATCCTCGGACAAAGACATAAGCGAGAGACAACCGCAGCGCCGGACAACGAGACCTTTGAGGAGCAGACCTGATGCATTGGACGAGAGAGAAGTTCACGCTGGCCGTGATGGCGGCCTCATTCATGTTCGTGGTGCTGGCCGGGGCCGATTGCGGCACCGGAGGAATCCCCGGGGGTGACCCGAACGGTGGTGGGCAAGATGGCGGCGGAAACGACGGGGGCGATCTTGGCCTCACCGTCGTGAAGACCGCCATCGCCCTGCACGTTCAGGGTCGCATCGAGGCCGGCGATGGCATCGTCGCCTACGGTACGGGCGGATTCGCCGGCGTGGATTACATCAACGTCGGAGATACGGCCGGTCGCGGCGTGACGAACGGCGCCAACTTCAAGGCCAAGAGCTTCGCGGTCTGCGGCAAGAAGATCATCTTCGACGAGAACTTCCAGCTCACCGTCTTCGACACGACGGATGCGTCATCCACAGCGATTCCCCTGACCGACATCCGTGTGGCCCGCACGCCCGCCAGCGTCGACGAGGGCGGACACTTCCAGAGCGACGGCAACCTCGTCGGCGTCATGAACGATGCCGGCAGCGTCACCGACGGCAAGGAAGTCAAGGTCATCGACGTGTCGGCGGCGGCCCCCAACGTCATCTCGTTCGATGTGAATCCGGCGAGTTCGCCGGCACAGATCGCCGTCGACGCCTCCAACCCGCACGTTGCCGTCGTAGCAAACCACATCTTCTACATCTACGACGTGGCCAATCCGACGACCGCACCCGTGCAGTGGGACGTGTCCGGCCTGGACGGCGTGGACAACGCCACGCAGATGCGATTCAGCGGCGGCTACATCCTCTATCACGACAACGCTGCGTTCGGCAACGCCCGACTGCTCGATACGACGGACGGCACGGTCGTGGCGATGACCTCGAACCCGGCGGCCCAAACTTTGGCGATGGCCGGCGGCAAGTACGCCTACTTCGTCAACCGCGACGCCGCCGACAGCTTCGGAACGGTCAATCGCTCCGGCATCGGCGACGTGCCTACGGCAGCCGCCGTACTGGCCGGCGACACCCAGATAACCGCCGGGACCGACAACAACGGCTTCGTCGGCTGGGGCCAAACCGCCGCCATCACACCGAACGGCGCTTGGTTTTTCCTCGCCGGCTTCGAGTCCATCGGCCAGCAGGAATACCTGATGGCCGGCACGGGCGGCGCGTTCGGCTTGGTGCCCGACCCCGCCGATGCCAGCGCCGACGGCCTCCAGGCCTCCGACGTCTCGGCCACCGCCACGACCGTCGCCTTCAAGGTCGGCAGCAACAACGACACGACGGTCGGTTACATCACGCTACCTTGATCTGTCTGAAATCGTGAGCATCCGAACCGGGCGTTGCCGGTCGCTAGCAGCCGCCAACGCCCTCGGATGTTTTACGTGAGCACTTGGGGAAGCAGCAGGCACGGTCGCGAGGGCATTCGCCGCCGCCGAAAACGCGATCCGAGCCCGGAAGCGCCAGCGGGAGCATACGGATCGCGCAACGATAACATGGCCGATTGCGCCCAACGGCGTCCTCACTGGCTTGCCGCTTGGCGGATAGACCATCCACCGTATTCTTACACGGTTCCGCAGGCCGTTGGCGGCGTCGCCAAGACCCGTCGCTCACGCCCTGGGCTCTGGCGGTGCCCCCCCGCCCCCGGACGCGGCGCTCCGCGCTCGTGTCGCCGCGCTCTCCCGCCCGCGCCCGCCGCTCCC
>CAYYPB010000452.1:0-2807 GCA_964473405.1 uncultured Planctomycetaceae bacterium | reverse complement strand
CTCATATTACGGCCTGCCTGCTTGCTGAATCGCCTATAGCGACCCTTTGACATCGAAAGATTCAGCCGATTCGTTACCACCTCGTCTGTTCCGACTGCTACCGGGTAGAACAACCCAACTTCTCGGGCAAGGACTCTCACCCGCTGGAGAACAACGCCTTTCACGGCGCTCGGTCCGGTGTAGTTGGATCTGTTCGTGCCATACGAGGCGGGGTTCGAGTTCAAGGTGATCATCACCGACAATCGCGTCGGCGATGGAACCGTCCTCCGCTTCCACAACGGCCGGGATCACAGGAAGGGATCTTCGGCGAACTCAAGACGCACTGCGCGATGGGGCACGTGCCCGTGCGCCGACGCCTTGGGAATCAGATGTATCTCTTGGCGGTCTGTTTGCGCACAATCTCATTCGCGAATTGCAGATGCGGACCCAGGAGCGATCGCGTGGCACGACGGACAACCGCGCGGCCCTATGGGTATTCGATCAGGTCGAGACGGTTCGCAGGACACTGTTACAGCGAGCCGGACGGTTGACACGCCCCGGCGGCAAGCTGACGCTGACAATCAGTGGCGCAGCGCTCGACAACGAGAAACTGCTCGGAATGCTCGAACGACTACGCCCAGCCGCGTAACGAAAAACGACCGGGTTTATGCATCGTTGGGGAGGGCTCACGTCAAGTTCTGACGTAAGCCCTTGTGTGTGGGTGAGTTATCGATTCGGGGCGACTAGATTCGAACTAGCGGCCTCCTGCTCCCAAAGCAGGCGCTCTAGACCAGGCTGAGCTACGCCCCGTTTTGTGATGACGACGCTTGACGATAGGCGGCCGTATGGCTCGTCCTGCGTCGGCCTGGGGTTTGGACGAACGAACTCGCCGTCCATTCCCCGCCCCTGGAAGGGATGGGGCACCCAGCTATGGACCTTGGAGTGGGTCTCCTTCGTCCGTTGGGCCCGGGCGATCTTCTGCCGGGGGGGCCACGTCATCTGTGGATTGAGATTCTACCGCATCGTCGTCGGGGGCGAAAGATGCCTCTGCCGACGACTGCTCAGTGGCTGGCGGTGGTTCTGTCAGGCGCGATTGGGGGACGTTTTGACCGGGCGGTGGGACTGTTGGTTGCGGGGGCGGTTCGGGGGGTTGGGCCAGCGCAATCTCGTCTCGGTGGGCGGGCGGGCCATCGCTTGTCGCGGCGGGGGGTGACGATTCGCTACCCCCAGCCCCCGGCTTTTCCGGGGGTGTCATGGGCGGCTCGGTCGGGGGACCGACCCCCGGCGGAGCCGGGGGCTGGGGGGGAGGTTGGCGATCTGGCGACGCGGGAGAAGGGTGAGGATCCGATTGCCCCGGTTCGGCCGGCCGAGGCGGGCCTTCGGGTTCGATGTCTTCGAAGGCCATGCGGCGGCGACGCATGGAGTGGACGCCGAAGAGGAGCAAGGCCGCTGCGCCGTAGGCCGCCGCGATGCGGTAGCCGCGGAACCAGAAGGCGCCGGCCTTCTTCTCTAGATAGAGACTGTTGTCTGGGCTGACCTCGCTGCGCTGCCAGACGAGCAGTTCTTGCGCGGTGAGGGTCTTGACCGACGGCGGATCGGGGTCGGGCTCGACGCGGTAGGCGTGTTGAAAGCCCAGCAGCGTCAGGAGCATCGCGACGAGGCACCACCCCGCCGCCAGCTTGAACTTGCGGTCGATCAGAAACGCGCTGATGGCCGAGATGATGATGCAGGTGATGATGAAGCCGCTATTGGCACCGGCGAGGGCATAGACGCCGATCGGCCACCATGCGTCGGTGCGAATGGCCGGGTTCTCCAGCATCGCAAGGTGCTGATCGAACATCGGCAGGATACCGCTCGCCGAGCCGACGCCCGAGAGGACTTGCGGAATGAGCAGTATCGCCATGCCGGCCACCGCGGGGAAGAACGCGATCGCCACGGCCGAGTAGTGTCGTTTGGGCACGGCTTCGTAGCTTTGGGCGGTGATGATGATGCCGATCCACATGACGATGGCGATGCCGGCCTCCATCGGGATGATGCTGACGACGAGTTGGCCGAGGCCCAGCACGAAGACCAGCGAGAAGAACAGCGCGTTGATGATCGAGTAGCCGCTGCGGGCACCGAGAGCCTTCCAACCGGGGTGGCCGATGTAGATCGTCGTCGGAAAGCAACTGCCGAAGAGCCCGGCGGCGACCGAGCCGATGCCGTTGACGGCCATGCAGGGGCCGGTGGAGAAGCGGTCGCCGGCGGCCTCGGCCGACTCGATGTTCTGGAGCGAGCCGATGGCGTTGATCAGGCCCATGGGGAAGATGACGCCGAGGAAGGCCCAGAGCATGGCGCGATCGTTCTGGAACAACTCGAGGACCGCCTGGCCGCAGAACTGCGGTTTGTGAACGCCAACCTCCTTCGCCGCCTCGGTGACGGCGCCGATGTCCATCATCGCCGGGCCCAGCCCATAGACCCATGGCACGGTCCAGGCGAGCAGCGTGCCGATGATCACCGCGACAAAGCCGCTAGGCAGACCCATCGGGAATCGCACCTTGGCGAAGTAGCCGACAAGGACGATGAACATCGGGATGAACGCGACGAGCGGGCGTTCGAAGATCTGGAACGCAAACGGGCTGGCGATGAAGATGACGGCGATGGCCGCCAGGGCCGAGAGCAATGCGGCTCGCGGCGTGATGCGGCGGATCCAACCGCCGACGAACGCGCCGATGAACTCGATGACGCCGCTGCCGATGCAGGCGATGAGCCCGATCTGCCACGCGAGGGTTGCGGCCGGCTCGGTGCCGCTCGTGGCGACGTTCCTTGCCTCGACCCGCAGATCAACA
>CAYYPB010000451.1:0-2814 GCA_964473405.1 uncultured Planctomycetaceae bacterium | reverse complement strand
GGGGATGGAGCACCGCCAAATCGCCAATCGCGTCGCAACCGTCCTTCATCCCCTCGGTCTCGCGGTTGGGGCTGGCGACCGAACCGCAATCCAGATGATCGCGGCCGATGACGATCGGCCCGGCGACCTTGCCCGATCGCACGAGTTCGTTGAAGGCGAGCCCCGCCTTGGCCCGTTCGCCATAGCTCAGCCAGCAGATGCGGCAGGGCAACCCCTGAAACGCGATCTTCTCGCCGGCCAGCTTGATCCACCTCGCCAGATGCTCGTTCTCTGGAAACAGATCGAGGATGACTTGGTCGGTCGCGGCGATGTCATCCGGCTCGCCGCTGAGGGCGCACCACCGAAACGGTCCCGCCCCTTCGCAGAACAGCGGCCGGATGTACTCGGGCACGAACCCGCCGATATCGAACGCGTCAGCGACGCCGGCAGCCTTCGCATTGCCGCGAATGTTGTTGCCATAGTCGAACGCCACGGCACCGGCCTTTTGCATGTCCAGCATGGCCTGAACATGGACACCCATCGCCTCCATCGAGAGTTCGACATAGCGATCGGGATCGGCTTCTCTCAGTGCCACAGCCGCGGCATACGGAATCTGGTGCGGCACATAGCCGTTCAATGGATCGTGGGCGCTCGTCTGATCCGTGACGATGTCGGCGACGATGCCCCGCCGGTTCAGTTCCGGGATGACGTCGGCGGCGTTGCCCAGCAGCCCCACGCTCAAGGCGCGCCGCTCCCGCCGTGCCGCATCGACCTTGGCGATCGCTTCGTCCAGATTGTCCGCGGCTTCGTCGAGATACCGCGTCTCCAGGCGCCGGTCGATGCGATGTTGATCGACTTCCACGCAGAGGCACGCAGCGCCTTGCATCGTGGCCGCCAGCGGCTGTGCCCCGCCCATGCCGCCCAGGCCGGCCGTCAGCACGAGTCGGCCCGATAGGTCACCGCCGAAGTGCCGTCGCGCGGCCGCCCCGAAGGTCTCGTACGTCCCCTGGAGGATGCCCTGCGTGCCGATGTAGATCCAACTGCCGGCCGTCATCTGGCCGTACATGGTCAGCCCCATCGCCTCGAGCCGGCGGAACTCGTCCCATGTCGCCCAATGCGGCACGAGCAACGAGTTGGCGATGAGAACGCGCGGTGCCGCCTCGTGGGTGCGCAAGACGCCCACGGCCCGACCGCTCTGAACGAGCAGCGTCTCGTCGTTCTCGAGCCGGCGCAGCGCGCCGACGATCCTGTCGAAGTCCGGCCACGATCGCGCGGCCTTGCCCGTCCCGCCGTAGACGATCAGCTTGTCGGGCTCTTCCGCCACATCGGGGTCGAGGTTGTTACAGAGCATGCGAAGGGCGGCTTCCTGGTGCCAACCCTTGCAGGTCATCTTCGAGCCCTGCGGGGAACGAACCGTTCGCGGGCCTGATTGGGGCTTGTTCGCCATATGGTATCTCCAAGTCGCCGTGGGTCGCTTCGTCGTGTCTCCACACCCATCCAGTCACGGGACAAGGCACTCTAATCCCTACCCGAGACGAGGAAAAGCCCTCGCGAAGGAGACGTGTCGGCGCGGTGAACCATCCCGCTTGGCTCTGCGAGTCTGGCATATGCCGCGGCACACACGGCCCAGAACGCCAACGGGCCGGTTTCTGGCGGTTTGGCAAGGGCCGAGAAAGAGTAGATTAGTGGCTTGACGGCTGCACGACACTGCCGTATAATCGGACGCGGAAAGGAGGCCTCGGAATGAAGCCAATCTCCCTGACATTCCTGTTGACAGTGGTTTGTGCCGTGAGTCCGGCCCTGGCCGGCCCCGCCGACGTCGACGACCTATTCCGAGGCGGCGGCGAGGTCGTTGTGGACCATCCGCCGTTGATCTCGGGGGGGGGGGCTTCGGACACGGCGTTTACTGGCGATATCGTGCCGTGGCAACGCGTGGCAGATGACATCTTGCTTCCGGAGACCAGGACTATCCATCGAGTCGTCTGGTGGGGCTTCTACAACGCCGACGTCCCTCCCGCACAGGAGACGATGCGGATTCGTTTCTACGGAGCCAGGGCTGTCGATGGGCTTCCGGACGAGGGCAACATCCTCTTTGAGCAGAGTGTCCTGAATCCCTCACGCACATGGACGGGACGGATCGTCGCGGTCGGTGTGGGGCCGAGGGAGTACTTGTTCCAACAGGATCTCGCGGCGCCGATGGAGTTGGCTGCGGGCGTGCCCTACTGGATCGAGATCGTTCAGGCTGGGGACGTCGATTCCTACTTCCGTTGGGAGTTTAGCTATACGGAGCCAGAGGACTTCGCGTTCGTAAACGACCTTGCCCCCGATTGGACGTATTCGTCCTTGGGTGTGGATGTCGCCTTTCAATTGATTAGTGTGCCTGAGCCTTCAGCAATCGGGCTGGTGTTTCTTGGAGCGGCATTGGTGGGGATCAGACGAAGCAGAAAGGAGCGTGGACTTCACTGACGTCGATCGGGCCGGCCAATATGCAGTCCTCATTCCTTCCGTTGTTCGCCTGCCCGTTGTGCTGAACTACTGAACAACACAAATCAGGAGCTACCAAGATGAAATCCACAACTTCATCCTGTGCGCTGAAGGTGCGCGCACCCAGAACCGTTGTAGTCGCTATTTCATTCGCAGTTGCCCTCGGAAACACCGATGCGCTGCGGGCCCAAGTCTGTCCTCCTGCCGCAACGACTGATCCGACCACCGGTATCGTCGAAGGGCTCGTAAGCCCTGATGACGACGGCAGCCAGAACAGCGTCGTTGCGTTCGATGGCACCGGCCGATTCCTGGCGGTTTGGCAAGGACCATCTATCGCGACACCGCCTTTCA
>CAYYPB010000450.1:0-2834 GCA_964473405.1 uncultured Planctomycetaceae bacterium | reverse complement strand
TCGCGCGAAAAGATGCGTCATAAACTGCGCCTCAGTGAGCTCGACCTTGGCGTCCCCGCGGATCGAGGCGCTCCCGCCGATATGTTCACCTGGGGGTGAGGCGGTGGGGGCGGTGGCCCCTCGGGGTCTATCTTCGACTCGATCTTCGGCGGCACCGCCGCTGGCGCGAGAGGTCGGCCCGAGCGACACCCACCGGCTGCGCAGGACACCGAGACGCCGGTGACGCTGACGTTCGAGCAGGCCGTCAGCGGTGTCACGCTGGATCTCGCCCTCGCGCGTGGGAACTCGCAGAAGCAGCGCATCGCCGTCACGATTCCGCCGGGGGTTCGACACGGGCAGAAGATCCGCGTTCGCGGCAAGGGATTGCCAGGCCGGGGCGGTCGTCCTGACGGTGACCTCTACGTCATCTGCAACGTTCGCCTCCATGCATACTTCGAGCGGCAGGGCGACGACATCCATGTGACTTTGCCGATCACGATCACCGAGGCCGCGCTCGGCGCGAAGGTCGATGTCCCTACGCTGGAAGGTACGCGCACGGTGACGATTCCCCCCGGCACGCCGAGCGGGGCGAAACTTCGGCTCGCCGGACTCGGCGTGGCGAATCCCAAGGGTGCGGAGCGAGGCGATCAATTCGCGACGATCAAGATCATCCCCCCGAAGTCTCTCGATCCGCGGCATCGCGAGATTATCGAGGAGCTTGCGGCGAACGAGCCGGATCCCAGAGATGGATTGTGGACCTGAGCATTACGAAATGGGCGGCGGGCGTCTTGCTGGCGATCGGCCTTTGTGTCTTGCCGGCGGAGAGGGCCGTGGGGGCGGTTCCATCAACAGGGCCGCCATCGCAAGGCCCATCCGCCTTGAGTATGCCACAGGGAACGGCACTCATCCTGTCGCCCGTTCAGGCGAAATCCAGACCGACGAGCCTTCCCGCTGAGATGCCAGAAGACCGGCGCGTTCGCGCCTGGGGGCAGACGATGGTGTGGGGTGTCGTTCTGCTGGTGATACTGGTGTTCGCGGCCGCGGCCATCGTCGTGTTTTCGCGGCGGTACTCGACGTGCTTGGCGTCGAAACGTTCGGCCCCTACGCCGGTGGACGATGTGTGGCTAATGCACGACGCGCCGGACGTAGATGCTGACGACGATGATGATGATGATGCTGACGACGACGATGATTGACCGGCCGCTCAGCCGATGAACTCGATGTCGCCGGCGCCGGGGACGAGGCCCGCCTCGTGGGCCTCGTGGAGCAGTTGCCGAACGGCTTGTTTGCCCCGGTCGCCGTAGTCCAGCGTCCACTTGTTGACGTACATCTCGACGAATCGATCCGTCAGTTCCGTGTCCAGCCCGCGTCCGAAGGTTAGCGCGTAGGCGATCGCATCCTTGCGATGGTCGAGCGCGTATTGCACGGCATCCTTCAAGTGCCGAGCGACTTCGACCATCCGCTCGCCGAGATCGCGTCGAACGACGTTGCCGCCCAACGGCAGCGGCAGACCTGTTCGCTCACCCCACCATTCGGCGACATCCAGAATCTTGTGCAGCCCCTGCCGCTGATAGGTCAGTTGGGCCTCGTGGATGATGAGGCCCGCATCCACATCGCCTCGGGCCACGGCATCGGGAATCTCGTCAAACATGACGACCTTGTGCGCGAAGGTCTCGGCCCCCATGCACAGGTTCAACGCGAGGAACGCGGTCGTTCGCTCGCCGGGGATCGCGATAGTCTTGCCCTTGAGTTGTTCGAGTTGCATCGGCTCTCGGGCGACGACCATCGGGCCGTAGCCGTCACCCATGCTGCACCCGCAAGATAGCAGGGCGTAGGTGTCCTTGAGGAACGGATAAGCGTGCAACGAGATGGCCGTGACTTCGAGATCGCCGTCGAGGGCTCGACGATTGAGCGACTCGATGTCGGCCATCTCGTGCGAGAAGCGGTAAGGGCTCGTGTCGATGAGGTCCTTCGCCAGGGCGTAGAACATGAAAGCATCGTCCGGGTCGGGCGAGTGCCCGACATGGATGCTGATGGGCCTAGTCTTCGCGTCGGCCGGGTTGGCGGCATCGGCTTGTTGCATGTTCGTGTCGTCCTTCTATGGAGTGATGTTGCTGACCACCCGACGGTGGCTCGATCCAGCTCGCCGCCGCAGACTTTCCCGAGTCTGTGCCGCCGAGTCAGTCCAGCCAATCGTCGAGCAGGTCATCCAGGTCGTCGTAGAAATCGTCCCAGGCATCGTCAATGTCGTCCGAGTAGTCATTCCAATCGTCGAAGTTGCGGTCCGCATCATGGAGATCGCCGCGGAGTTCTCCGACGAGGTCGTCGAAATCATCAAGCGCATCGGAGCCGCAGCCACCCGTATTAGCTAGAAATATCACTGCGACGAGAACCACCCACAGTGTGGTCGGCCATCGCTGGAACATACGCACCCTCCTCGCTGGACGCAGGCTCACTTGCACCCAGAGCCGCTAAGGATACACGGTTCGTCCGACCACAGCAAAGCAGGCGAACGGAGATCGCGGAGCGGTGATTGCACACGATTCAGCCCGCTGATAGCATGGAGGGTGCTTTGGCAACGATTGGCACGCGGGAGACGACAGACATGGGCGGAGACCGATTCGAGAAACAGTTCGATCGCAAGCGGCTGGCAGAGCAGGATCGCGCCAAGGGAATGCCCGGCGATGACGAGGAGCCTCTTCCGCCGCCCGTGGAGCCGATCAAGAGCGACAAGGACGGCCCCGGCCGAAACGATCCCTGTCCCTGCGGTAGCGGCAAGAAGTTCAAGCAGTGCTGCCTGAACAAGTGAGCGCCCGCACCGGTGCAGAGCCACCGATACCGTCGGCGATCTTTAG
>CAYYPB010000449.1:0-2835 GCA_964473405.1 uncultured Planctomycetaceae bacterium | reverse complement strand
CGGCCCCGCTCAAGAGCGACCACTGGCTAAGGGCAGCCCGACGCGAGAAGCCCGAGCGACCGCCCGTCTGGCTCATGCGGCAGGCAGGCCGATCCGACCCGAAATACCTCGCCCTGCGCGAACGAGCGAAGCTGCCCCTGGAGGAGTTGTTCTGTCATCCGGAGTGGGCCGCCGAGATTTCGCTGCTGCCGAAGCGCCTGGGCGTGGACGCGATCATCATCTTCCAGGACATCCTCACCCCCCTGGCCCCGATGGGGGCTCGGTTCGTCTTTCGCCCGGGGCCGGTTCTCGATACGCCTATCAGAACGACGAGCGATATCGATCGGCTGCACGAGTTCGATCCGGCAGAGGGCATGGACTTCATGGCGACGTCGCTACGGCTCGTCCGTCAGACGCTGGATGGCGATCTGCCGCTGCTCGGATTCGCAGGCGCGCCGCTGACGCTGGCGTTCTTCCTGATCGAAGGCGGCAGCCCCGGCAAGGCGCCGACTCGCGCGACCGCACTAATGCAGGACAATCCGGGGTTGTTGCATCGCCTCCTCGAACGCCTCGCCGACATGACCGCCGATTACCTAGCTATGCAGATCGAAGCAGGTGCCGACGCGGTGCAGTTGTTCGAATCCGTCGCCGACATGGTTTCGCCCGCGGAATACGAAGAGTTCGCCCATCGCTATCACGTTCGCATATTCTCGCGCCTTGGAGCCCGCGTGCCGAGGATGCTGTTTGCCAAGGAACGGCCCGAGGTCGCGCTCATGGTCGAGTCCGGAGCGGACGTTCTGAGCGTCGGGAGTTGCGTCGATCTCGCCGAGGCGAAGCGGCAGTTCGGCGACCGTGTGGCATTCCAGGGCAACGTGGACAATCGTCTGCTGGTCAGCGGGAGCCCCGAGGAGATCGACGCGGCCGTGCGGCGATGCGTCCAAGAGGGCGGCCAAGAGGGCCACATCCTCAATCTCAACCACGGCCTGCTCAAGGAAACACCGCTGGACAACGTTCGCCGGTTGATCGAGACGTGCAAGACGTCGCGCGTCAGCTGTGAGTCCTAAGCCGGTTCGCGGAAAGAACGGACAGTCTGAGGGCGAGTGTGCGGTGATGCGAGCAACGGATCAGAGCCGCGACCGAGAGGGGGCGCATATCGTTCGACTGCGAGAAGACCCTGCCATTCAGCGGCGGGCGCTCCCTCACGGTCGCGGCTCTGATCGTCCGTCCGGTGTGAGGCGATCCAAGGGGACCGTTCGGCCATTCACGGAACCGGCTCAGTGACCGATGGCAAGAGGGAGGCCATGAACCAAGGAACTCGAGATGTTGTCGTCATCGGCGGCGGCGTCAGCGGTCTGGCGGCGGCGTGGCAATTCAAGAAGGCCGGCGTCGATGTCTGCCTGATCGAGGCCCACCCGCAGATCGGCGGCTGCACACGCACCGAACGCCGCGACGGCTTCCTCCTTGAAAAGGGGCCTTTCAACGTGATGGCGAGAGATACCGAGTTCGAGGACTTGCTCGATGACTTCTCGGATGTCGCGCCGGTCGTCACGGCGGACGATGCCGCCGGCAAACGGTTCATCTATCGCAACGGTCGCATCATCGCCGTGCCGTCCAATCCCCTCGCCCTGCTCACCACCCCGCTGCTCAGCCCCACCAGCCGACTCCGCATCCTGGCGAGCTTCGTCGCCGGCCGACGGGCATCGGCGAGAGAGGAGACCATCGAGGAAGTAGCCACACGCCGCTTCGGCCGACAAGTCTCCGACACGATGATTAGTGCCGTCGTCGGTGGCATCTTTGCGGGTGACATTCGCAAGCTGAGCCTGCGAGCGTGCTTTCCAAAAGTCGGCCTCATCGACCGCGAGAATCGCAGCCTGTTCATGGGCGGACTCGGAGCCTTCCGTCGCGCGAAAGCAGCCCGAGGCGACAAGCCCAGGCGATGGCGAGGCTTGATCAGCGTCGAAGGCGGCATCGGCGCGTTGACCTCGGCAGTTGGTGAACGATTGGGACCAAGCTGCACGCTCGATCGGAAAGTCGACGCCATCCGCAGCGTCGAGGGTGGCTACGAGATCACGGTCACTCAGCCGGACGGCCACACCGGCACGATCACCTGCAATCGCGTCGTCCTCGCGACCCCTGCCTTCGAGGCAGCCCGGCTGTTGGAACCGATGGTCCCCGAGGCGACGCGGATTATCAACAGCATCGAATGCGCCTCGCTCGTCGTACTCAACATCGGCTTCAAGGCGACCGACGTCGGCCACCCAATGAACGGCTACGGATTCCTCGTGCCCCACGACGAGCCGGACTTCCCGTTGCTGGGCGTGCTGTGGGCCGACAGTGTGTTCCCGCAACACGCCCCCGCAGGACATCGGCTGATCCGCGTCTTCGTCGGTGGCAGTCGCGATCCGCAGGCCGCCGAGCGAAGCGAGGAGGAGGTGCTCGGCATCGCGATGAAGTCTCTACGCGGCCTGCTCGACATCAAGGGACCGCCGGTACTCTCGGATGTTTGCCGCTATCCGAAGACGATCCCACAATACCATGTCGGCCATGTGGAAAAGATCGACCGGCTCGACGCCCTCGTCGCCGAGCATCCCGGGCTCCACCTGGTCGGCAACTATCTCCGAGGCATTTCGGTCAATGACGTGATCGCCTTCAGTGCGCGAACCGCGCAGCACATCACCCAAGAGATCGAAAGCCCCCAGTAGAGGACACGCGTCAGGAATCGCGAACGAACAAGATGCTCGACTGTACCGCGCAGCTGCCCACTGGCTTGCCGTTTTGCGCTCCGGTCCATACCGAGCCCCACAGGAGACCCCCTACGAGGTCACTAGAAGAGCCAGCAACACCGACGCCGGCACT
>CAYYPB010000448.1:0-2867 GCA_964473405.1 uncultured Planctomycetaceae bacterium | reverse complement strand
CGGTGCGCTACGCTGGATGTGGGTCGGGCTCTGCCCGACCGTACATCCGAAGAGCCTCCGGCTTCAGCCCGCGCGGCCTTCCCTTGCGAGGGAACGCCACTCTGCGTCGCACGGCCGCGTCCCGGCGCGCCGGGAAAGCCCGCGGCCCCTCGCCCCGCGAACCTGGACGTAGCACTATGGGCGCCGTTCGAAACCTACGACGATGGTTCACCGCCGGCGCGACGAGCGCTGCCTGCCGCGCCGCGCCGATCGTTCCCGGGCCCGTGGTGGACGCCTTTCAGTGGACGCTCGGTCGCACGGGGCCGATGCTGCCGGTCATGGCTCGGCTCGTAGCCACAAACATGCGGGCCGCCGGCGTCTATGAGCCGAGCGTCTTCCGCGCGTACTTCCGCCACGTCGCCGCCCACCTGTCCAACGGCATCCGCCTGTTCGGGCTCAAGGGAGACAACGACGCCGTGGCCGCGATCGCACGCCGAGAGGCCGATGTCGATCCGACGATCCGGCACATCGTCAGCGCGGCGGCGTCCGGGCGCGGCGCGATCATCGCCCCGGCCCATGCCTGCAACTTTCTCATTTCGCTGGCAAGACTCCGGCAGGAGGTGCCGCTGTGCATCTATCTCCGCTGGTCGAACGACCGCCGCAAGCTGGCAATGAAACGCCAGTGGTGCGAGGCCGTCGGGCTTGACGTCATCATCGAACCGGCGAACGCCACGGACCCGACGAGCAGGGCCGCGGCCTGCGTCGAGGCGCTGAAGGACGGCAAGCTGCTGGCCATCACACCCGACATCGCGCAGAAGTCCACCGAGGGAACGCCCGTGCGATGGTTGGGGCGAGGTGCGTTCTTGCCGACCGGCCCGGCCGCGTTGGCGATGCTCGCGGACGTACCGATGATCCCGTTGTTCGCGCGGTATCGCGGCGACGTGCATGTGTGCTATTGCGAGGAACCGTTCGAGGCTGAGACACTCTCGCGTGACGAGGGCGGTCGCAAGGAAGCACTTCGCCGAGCGATGCAGCGTTGGACCGATGGATTCAGCCGGTTCGTCAGCGATTGTCCGCAGGCGTGGTTTCTGTGGGGCGATAGCCGTTGGACGCGCGTGCTGCGGGGCGACCCGAAGTATGGCGGCGAGCTTTCGGAGAAGGACGATTGATCGCTTTGCTGCTACTCGCCGGTGTGCCCGTCGTGATGTGGGCCGTGCAGACGGTGCAACTGCGTGCTTGCGGCCTGCCCGTGCGTTGGCGCATCGACGCCGGCGACGCACCGCGGAAAATCCGCACGACCGGCCGCATCGTCACGCAGGTGAGCCTGTTGACGGTCATCGTGGCATACCCACTGCTGCGCGGCGAGCCCATCCTCGATTACTACGCCCGGCTGTTGCCCATGACGGAGACGGCCTTGCAGGCGACTCACGGGGCGACCGTATCTACGCTGTTTCTTTGCGTTCTCTACCTGGCCTGGGTTTCCACCGACCGACTCCGCGTCTCCGTACATCAATCGCGACGACGTTGGGTTCGGCGACTGGTGCTGCTGGTGCCGACGGCCTGCTTCGGAGCAGTTGTCGAAGAGCTTCTCTTTCGCGGCGTGGTCATGGCGGACTTGTTGGATTCGTCGCTCGTTCCGCCGAGCGTTGCCATCGCCGTTTCGGTACTCGTCTTTGCCGGCGCGCACTATGTTCGCAGCGTCAAGCGGAAATGGACGATCTTCGGGCATCTGATGTTGGGCTTGCTTCTATGTGTCGCGTTTCTGCGCACGGGCACGTTGTGGCTGGCGATCGGCTTGCACGCGGGAGGCATCTTCATGATTATGGGCACGCGCCCGTTCTTCCGGAACCGAGGCCCTGTCTGGCTGACCGGCGCGAGCATCTTCCCATTCTCGGGGGCCGTCGGCGTGATCGGCCTCGCGGCACTGACGGCTTTCGTAGCGTGCTACTACGGCAAGCCCTGAGAAGGAGTACAACCCGGCCCTCGGCCGCAGCCGAACGGTGGCACAGGCGTCCCGCCTGTGGTTTCACCGACGGGACGCCCGTGCCACCGTTTTCTTCGCGAGCCGGGAGGCCCTGACAGGTAACACATGACGACATCCGCCTCTAACATACGATGCGCCGTACGGGTGGGCGAGACCGAGGTCGAGTGCCGCGCGATCGACGCGTTCCTCGCCGACCGCGGTCTGTTGGACGTAACACACTTCCTGCCCAAGGACGACGACGATCTCGCCGACGCGTTGGCGCAGACGCGTTTCGACTGTGTCGTCTTCGCCGACTTCGAGGCCCTGCTATCGATGATCTGGAAGGGCGACGCCGAGTTGGAGCAATGGAAAACCCTCGGCATCCGTGTCGAGTTGGCCGCTCGCCCCGACGGCGAAACCGGAGATTGGCAGACGCAGGCCCGACGGATGTGCGCCAGCTTCGACCAATGGCAGGCGCGTCATCGCAAGCGTCAAGTCATCGCGGCACTGATCCTGAGCGTGATCGCCTTGCTTGCGATTGCGGCGTTGCTGTACATCATTCCACCCCCTCGGCCCCCGGCTCTGCCGGAGGTCGGCACCGCCGGCGCATCCGCCGCCATCCCCCCGGCGGAGCCGGGGGCTGGGGGAAAGGTCAGTCGCACACCCCCCAGAGGTAATGGGGCACCCACGCTCGCAGCGGGCGGGAAGTCCGAAAACACGACTGCGCTGCTCCGGAACGCCGAACGCGGAAAGGACGCTTGATTGCGGGCGACGGCCAGTCTAGGATGCCGCGCCTGCGGCTGGCTCATCCGGCCGCAGGTCGTGAGCGGCGGCCGAACGGGCCCTCGGAAGCCGGCGAGATAAACCGAACCGCCGGCGAGGGCGCCACCCTGTAGCGCGTGTTCGCCGATCGGTAGCGACAGCT
>CAYYPB010000447.1:0-2869 GCA_964473405.1 uncultured Planctomycetaceae bacterium | reverse complement strand
GCAGCTCTGTGTCAGCTGAGCGATTGTCGGCGCGACGGGCACTATTTGTATGCGTGGGCGGGCGAAGCCGGGCTGTACAACGCCGGGCAGGTCCGTGATAGGATGGCCGACGCGATGCCGTGGATGGCGCAGTTGCACATAGCACCCCAACTGCCGGCATTCGCGCATTAGTATGGATTCGTTGCGTCGTCATCCAGCGAGGAAGCGCCGCGCGGGCTGAAACCCGCGGCTCTTCGGTTGAGGGTGGAATCACCGGCGAGACGCCGGTGCCACAACGATGGTCGACGGCAGTAGGTGATCGAGGTGTAATGCAGGCGTTCGTTCAAGACACCCTGGCGGATCAGTTCTGGTTCAGCGTGATCCTCTCGCTCGTCGTTTTCGGGGCCATCATGACCTCGGTGGCCTATGCGATCCTCATGGAGCGCAAGGTCTCCGCGTGGATACAGGATCGCTACGGTCCCAACCGCGTCGGGCCGTTGGGCTTGTTCCAGCCGTTGGCCGATGGCGGCAAGCTGTTTCTCAAGGAAGACTTCATTCCCAAGAATGTCGACCGCTGCCTCTTTATTCTGTCGCCGCTGATGATCTTCATCGTGGCGCTGATCGGCTTTGCCGTCGTTCCCTGGGGGGGTGAGTTCCGCTGGGGGTGGATGGACGCGGCCGCGCCGCCGTTGCGATGTCAAGTGGCGTCAGTCGATGTCGGCTTGCTGTACATCCTGGCCGTCGCCTCGCTGGGCGTCTACGGCGTGGTCCTCGGCGGCTGGGCGAGCAACAACAAGTATTCCTTCTACGGAGCCATGCGGGCGGCGGCGCAGATGTTGTCGTACGAGGTTCCGATGGGCATGATTCTGCTGGTCGGCATCCTGACGACCGATTCGCTGCGATTGGAGAGCATGGTCGATTGGCAAGCGGGTGCCGTCGTAGGCGTCGGCGGTGCTGCGTGGACGGTGTTCTATCATCCCTTGGCGGCACTGATCCTCTTCGTGACGGCCTTGGCCGAGGCCAACCGGACGCCGTTCGATCTGGCCGAGTCCGAACAAGAGTTGATCGGCGGCTTCCACACCGAATACGCCGCCATGAAGTGGGCGATGTTCTTCCTGGGCGAGTACGCCCACATGATCACCGCCAGTGCCCTGATGGTCGCCATGTTCTTCGGCGGCTACCTCGTGCCGGGCTGCAACTGGATCAACTCAGGCGATTCGGTCTGGGCGATGCTGGCTCGCTGCGGCGTCTTCTCCTTCAAGATATTCCTGTTCATCGTGGCCTACATGGTTGTTCGTTGGACCCTGCCGAGGTTCCGCTTCGATCAGTTGATGCGTTTCGCCTGGAAGTCGCTCGTGCCGATGGGCATCGCCCTGATCGCTCTTCAGGTCTGGATCGTCTATCGCGATCTGCCGCAGTGGTACTCGCTGCCCGGCAACGCGATCATCCTCTTCGCGGCGGCGCTCATCGGCGCGGTGGGCCGCTCGCCGGTGACGGGCCGGCAGCGGACGCTCATCGAACAGGCCGGCGGCCCAGAGGCGGTGGGGCGATCATGAGCGCGAAGAACTGGAAAGAAACCGACGTCGTCAATGTCGAACAGCCCGGCCTCACGATGGCCGAACGAACCTATCTCCCGCAGATCGCCGCCGGATTGAAGACGACACTGCTGCGACACTTCTTCAAGAAGTCCGCCCGCGACGAGAAGGTGATCGAGTATCCCGAGCAAACGCGCGAGGTGAGCAACAAGAGCAACTACCGCGGCCTTCACCGGCTGAACAAGGATGAGCAGGGCCGTGTGGCCTGCGTGGCCTGTTTCATGTGTTCTACGGCCTGCCCAGTTCATTGCATTCATATCGAAGGCGCGCCGAGCCCCTGGGACGACCGCGAGAAATATCCCGAGAAGTTCGACATCGACGAGCTGCGGTGCATCTACTGCGGCATGTGCGAAGAGGCATGCCCCGTCGATGCGATCGAGTTGACGCCGCTGTTTCATCTGGTCGGCAAGACACGGGATGAGATGATTCTGGACAAGGCCAAGCTGTTGGCCATCTTCGACGAGACGAAAGACGACAAACCGCGCAAGGGCCCGGCGATAACGGGCTACTAGAGGTTGGGTTTCTGTATGGAACCGTTGGTCTACTTGGCATATGGCGTGGGGGCGATCGGCGCTTTGGCCGTCTATTGCGGCCTGCCGAAAGAGGGTCGGCCTGCTCGCGGCGGCTTGCTGCTCATGCTGATGGCCGCGGGGGCCGTTGGATTGGTCGCATTGATGGACCGGACGCTGGGTGAGGACGCCAATCGCTTCTACTTCGGCCTGCTCGCGGTGGTGGGCGTGGGGTCGGCCGTGCGCGTCGTGACCCATGCCAAGCCGGTCTATTCGGCGTTGTATTTCGTCCTGCTCGTGCTATCGACGGCGGCCCTGGTGATGCTCGCGGGGGCGGAGTTTTTGGGGGTTGCGTTGGTCATCGTTTATGCCGGTGCGATTCTCGTCACCTATGTGTTCGTCATCATGATGGCCCAGCAGCCGGTCGGAGCGGATCGGGGTTCGTGGGCGTCGGTCCTGGATGTCGATCGCAATGCACGCGAACCCTTCGGGGCGGTCCTCGCTGGTTTCTTGCTGATGGCCACGGTCGCGGCGATGATCGTCAAGCGAGATTGGCCGACGCCGGGCGCGATCGCCGAGGCCCCGATGGTCAAGGAAAACACGCTGTGGCTCCGGCGCATTGTTATGCGCCGATTCTGCGTGCGCAGTGCGAGTCGCTTGGAAATCAAGTCGTTGACGCATCGGCCGTCAAACGTCTGCTGTCGGATTTTGACCAGCTTTGGGAAACCATGCCACCGCGCGAGCAAGTCCGTCTGGCCTCGCTGTTGATCGATAAGGTCGAGTTTG
>CAYYPB010000446.1:0-2874 GCA_964473405.1 uncultured Planctomycetaceae bacterium | reverse complement strand
GATAACGCGACACGCACGCGCGGCGCGGCGTCTCGCGACGGCCGGCGCCAACCACCCCCTCGCCGCCGGCGCGCACCACACACCACGCGGCCCGCATGGACGAGTACACGCCCGACCACGACAAGCAGCGCGGCGGTGGCGGGCTGGGCGAGACGTATGCCCAGTTCATCGTCGGCGAGGTCAAGCCGTTCATCGACAAGACCTACCGAACGATGCCCGACCGCGAGCACACGGCCGTCGCCGGCTCGTCGCTCGGCGGGCTGATCTCGTTGTACATCTGTCGCGAGCACTCCGAGACGTTCTCGATGTGCGGAGCCGTTTCGCCCTACGTCAACTGGAATCGCGGGGCTTGGATGCGGACCGCGACGGCGAAGACAGCCTGGATGAAGCGAACGAAGTTCTGGATCGACATGGGCACGGCCGAAGGTCAGGACGCCGCGGACTCGGCTCGTGCGATCGCAAGCACGCGGCAGTTTGTCGAGATACTCGACGGAGCGGGCCTGCTGCCCGGGCGGGACTACTACTACCAGGAGATCGACGGGGCCAAGCACAACGAGGCCGCCTGGGCCGTTCGTTTTGATCGGACGCTGTTGTACTTCTTTGGGAAGTAGTTGCGCTCGGTCCAGGGCTTGGGTCGCGCGTCCGCGCATGAGCCTGCCCTTCTCAGGTGCCCCGTTTTTCCGCGGATAGGTGGCCCCCATCATCGCCTCCCCCACGTCCAAAGGACATGGGCCACCCTGCCCAATGCGCCGCCTGTCTTTTCGGACGGGTGGCCCACCTCCTTTGGAGGTGGGGGAGTCGATGATCGGACTCTGCTGCCGCGGTATCATCAACTCCCCCATGTCCAGAGGACATGGGCCACCCCACTGATTACGCCGGCTGTCTTTTCGGACGCAGCTCGACGAAATTACAATCACATCGAGCAGGATGACTTCCGGCATGGCCGGAGCATACAATCGACATCGACGCGGTCTTCGGACCCATGCGGCTCGGGGGGGAGTCGCCACCATCAGAAGCCATCACCGCGAAGGGGAGGGGCATATCCAATGAAGCGAGCAACCATTCTCTGCCTGCTGGGCGGACTCTTCACATGCATGGGCGCCACGGGCAACGGCTGCGCCGTCGATCCCGATGGGCTGCTCATCTTGCGGAAGCCGCCGGTCGTCCTCTCCACAACACCTGTAGAAGACACGCGACAACGCACGCTCGAGGTCGATCTGCGCAACTGGCCCGAGACCGATCTGGTTTCCTGGGAGTTCGGCGACGGCGCGGTTCTGCCCAGCCGTCCCGTCGGCGACGCACGCGTCGTTACGCATGAATTCGTTCGCGACGGCACGTTCGTCGTGACGGCCCATCTGTTCTCCGCCGGCGACCCGATCGCACAGATGTCGGCCGGTTGGATATCCAGCGGCAGTCTGCCCATCGACATCGTCGGGCCGAACGTACTACCCATCGCCGCTTTCGTCGCGGAGGATGCGGTGTCCGACGACGGTGTGCCCGAATCGGCTGCCAAGCGATTCACGGCGATCGGCAGCCGCGATCCGGACGGCACGATCGAGAAGTACCGCTGGGACTTCGGCGATGGCACGGCCGCCGTCGGCCAAACGGTCGACCACGCCTTCTCGCGCAGCGGACGTTTTCCCGTTCGGCTGACCGTGACCGACAACCGTGGCGGCAAGGCCGATGTGACGCGCACCGTACTCGTCAACTCGGTCCCCGTCCCTCTGTTCACGTTCGAAGAAGACGGCAACAACGCCATGCGGTTCAACTTCGACGCCGCCGGCAGCACGGACCCGGACGGCGATATCCAGACCTTCGAGTGGAACTTCGGCGACGACTCGGCCATCGCGACAGGCCAAACGGTCAGCCACACGTTCGCCCTGCCGAACGACTACAGCGTGACGCTGACCGTCATCGACGCGTTCGGGGCTAGGGTCTCGACGACTCAGGTTGTCGATGTGGTCGGCGATGTACCGTTCGTTCGATCCATCACGCCGAGCGTCGGTGAGCCCGACACGATCCTGTCGGACGCCGTCATCGATGGCGAGCGATTCCAGACCGGTGCCACGGTTCGACTCGAACGGGGCGGCAGCTCGTTCGTCGCCACATCGTCCTCCGTACAGGGCGAGACGACGATCACCGCGACGTTCGACCTCAGCGGGGCCGCGACAGGCGATTACGATGTCATCGTCGAGAATCCCGATTCGACGTCTGCCACGCTGACCGACGGGTTCCGCGTCGTTACCGCCAACAGAGTGCGACTCACGACGTCCATGGGCGATATCGTCCTGGCACTCGTGGACGACGCGCCGGTCACGACGGCGAACTTCCTCCAGTACGTCGAGGACAACTTCTACGACGGCACAATCTTCCATCGCGTCGTCAGCGGATTCGTCGTGCAGGGCGGCGGGTTCATCCCAGGCCCCGATCTCGGTACACCGCAGGATGGTCTGCGAGATCCAATCGTCAACGAGTTCAGCCCATCGCGGAGCAACCTTCGCGCCACCGTGGCGATGGCCAAGCTCGGCAGCGATCCCGACTCGGCGACGTCGCAGTTCTTCTTCAACCTGGGCGATAACTCCGGGAACCTGGACAACCAGAACGGCGGGTTCACCGTGTTCGCCACCGTCGTCGAGGGCATGGACGTGGTCGATGCCATCGCCGGGGTCGATGTCGGAAGCAACGATCGGCCTGTAGAAGATGTGATGCTCATCAGTGCCGTGCGAGAGTAGCCGGCCACCACTGGTACAGCGTCACACGCCAAGCTACGGGTTGACGAGACACCATCGTCTCTGTGGCACCGGCGTCCCGCCGGTGAGACCACAGGCGGGACGCCTGTGCCACAGAGGAAGATGTGATGCTCATCAGTGCCGT
>CAYYPB010000445.1:0-2905 GCA_964473405.1 uncultured Planctomycetaceae bacterium | reverse complement strand
CGAGGCTCGTCCGCCGGGAGGCAGTTAGCCGAACCAAGTTGTTCCGAGCCCGCCGACATCTCCACCCTCTGTAGACACGACACCCGAGCGGCCAGGACGGTCACATGCCTCAGCCCGATAAAAATCGAACGATGGGGTCGCCCGCCGCAAGACAGGAAGAACCGCGGGATTGGGTCCGAGCGACGGTATTCTGCCGCGGGTGGGCCCACAAGCTGCTCCACAGTCTTGCGAGGGCAGCGTAGCGGTTCGGCCCGGTACATGCACGTTCTTGTAGCGGCGGATCTACTCGTCGGCCGTGAGGGCAACAGCGGCCGAAAACTCAAGGCGATTGCTGTGACCCTACTCGTCGCGGTGGTGTCGTACTCCATGAACCTCGCAAGTGGACCACGTACTTCGCAGAGAGAGAAGGAGACCTATCATGCAACTGTCCTCGATCAAACTTGCCGCCGTTGCTGTGCTGCCGATGCTTGCGCAGACCTCGACCTGTAACCCTTCCGACATTTGGAGCAACGTTCTCAACCCGGATGTCGTCCTCGTCGGGCAGGGCACCTTCGACGCGTCCGGCAGCGGGACGGTCACACTACGCGGCAGCGGGACGATTCAAGTCACCGCGACCGGCCGAACGGGCCTCGTGATCTTCGATGCCGCCGGGGTCGACTACCAACTCGATGGCGAGGGGGCGACCTATTGGTATGAGGGGCACCTCGTGGTCGATGGCATGTTGGGCTCGGCCACGATTCAGGGCGCGTCGCTCCGCGTCGGGCTGCACGGCGGGCCGATGGAAATCCATGCCGAGGGGCAAGGCCGTATCACGCTCTCCGGCGAAGGCGAGTTCAGTACCGGCGGCGATAAGCGCGAGGCGTGGACGGATCAGGAGCAGGCCGCCGTCTACGCGGCGCCGGGCCAGAAGCCCGATGTGGCGGAGATCCTCGCCGCTGACATCAAAGCGACGCGGGACTACATCGATCTGATCGAGCGCGTTCGCGAGGCGCTGCGGAACCCGGATGCCATAGTCGGCGGCACCGGCACGCTCCACGCCGAAGGCAGCGGTTCGGCGAGGGTGACTGGGGCAGGCGTCGTGATGATCGAAGCCCAAGGCCAGTGCGGCCTCGTCATCTTCGACGCGGCGAACGTCAACTTCGAGTTGGCGGGCGAGGGCAGAACGAAATGGCGCGGCGACGATCTGATCGCCGAGGGTATCGTGGGCACGGCCTACGTCGAGGGAGAGAACCTCCGCGTCGTCGTCACCGGCGGCCCCATGACCCTGGATGCCGAGGGTACTGGCAGAGCACGTCTCTCCGGCGAAGGCTGGTACGAAACCAACAGCGGCGTACCGGAGGGTATCGAAGAGGCGGAGGCGGAAGTGGCGTTCTGAACTCGAGTCGTTCGAGATCAGCAAGGGCCGAAACAAAGGAAGGCCGGGTGCCCTATTGGCCCCGGCCTTTCCCTTTCAATGTCGAGCGGCGCTCCCAGGCTGCCGGATACTCTCACCGGGTGGATGCTGCGTGTGGTCCGTCATCTTATGAATTAGGGTCTTTACCCTATTGATGTCACACAGCCAAATCGTCAGACTCTGAGTTGCGAGCGAGTGAAGACCGGCGAACGTGTGCGACGCGTGGATCACGCCGTCGGTTTGGCTTGGTGGAGCGGCTCGAAGTCGGAGTTGTCCACCAAAACGCTCCGATCCGGGGCGAAGGAGGCTTAACATGAAAAAGCACGTTTCGATTCTTCTGATTGCGGGATTGATGATGTCCGCGAGCGCGGTGGCCAACGCCGTCGACTTGCCGACCGCTCTACAGAACGGCGGAGATCGGCTGATGGCGCTTCAGAACAACGACGGGGGGTGGGACTGGCCGCTCGACGATGGCAATCCGGCGAACGTCAGCCCGCGGAACACGATCGGGCCGATCGCCATGGGACTCGCTCAGGCGTACTTGTCGTCCGGCGACGCGGGCCATGATACGGGCCTGACCGCCGCCGGTAGCCTGTTGCTGACCAAGACGAACAACTTCTCTCCGTCGGATGGGTATCTGGCCTCGCAGCTCGACGCCATCTACGGCGGAACGACCTACGTTGATCATGTCACGACCAATTTTTACGATCCGCTTGCGCTGGGAACCTATGATCGAAACGGGGCAGGGACCTTGTACACGACTGCCGACTACGTCAACCTGGTCCGAACGAATCGAGCGAACCAGGGGATTGCGAACCTGGCTGCCTGGGATGTGGGCATGGGGCTGGTAGGCGCTAGTGCCGCGGGCGCCGGCACCGCGGATTGGATCGCCGGAACAAAGGGCGAGATCGACGAGCTCGACGGAGCGGCCTACTACGATGTTATTGGCCTAGCGGGTGCGATCTACGGTCTGGCGGCGGTCGGCGAGACCTTCGACCCGACGGCCGGCGAACACGCGGCGGCGACCGGCATGAGCGATCTGGCTAACACGCTTGCGAGCTATCAGATCGCCGGTGGAGGATTCGCCTGGAACTCCGCCTGGGTTATTCCCAATGACAGCAATGAAACCATCCAGGAAACCGCCTATGCGATCCTCGCATTGAACGAGTTTGACCGGGCTGGCTACGCATCGAACTTGATCGGAGCGGGCGCGTACACTCGGAGCGTTCAGCTCGGGACGGGCGGTTGGGAGAACTACCCCGGTTCTGGTGAGAACAACGAGATCACAGGCGAAGCCCTGTGGGCTATCGCCGTTGTACCCGAGCCGATGACACTCGCCTTGTTGGGCTTCGGCGGCCTAGCCCTGCTGCGCCGTCGTCGCTGAGCCAGCCGCACGACCCGAACTCACTAGTGCAGCGTCACGCGTAGTGTTGCGGGTTACGCGGTTCCCGCGGGCGATCCGAACCGCGCCCGTCAGGAAGCGGCCGACGGCCGCCCGGATCGGCCACTCCC
>CAYYPB010000444.1:0-2915 GCA_964473405.1 uncultured Planctomycetaceae bacterium | reverse complement strand
GGCGTTTCCAACGCGGTCGTGTGCTGGGCTCTTGCACCCGTCTCCCTTCTACGTTCTATGGCCATGGTTCCTGCGGTCATGGATGCCTCCGATATCTCTCGGGTCCACGGGCTTCGTCGGTCAGCGCACCGGCAGGGTTGAGTACGGCGAGGCTGGATAGGTTATGAGACGCTGCGAGGTCGCCCGCGTTTGGGCAGCGGCAAGCCCAGGCGGGCCATGACCATTTGCAGATCGGCCCAGGACTTGGCCTTTTCTCCGGGGCTGCGGAGCAGATAGGCGGGATGATACGTCGGCATGACGGGGATCGGCTCACCGATTGCAGCCGAGCCACTGGCGTGGAAGTCGTGCCACTGCGATCGCAAGCGGCCGATGCCGTCGCGCGTATTCAGAATCGTCCGCGCGGCGGGCGCTCCCAGGGCAACGATGACCTCGGGCTGGATGATCTCGATCTGCCGCCAGAGATAGTCTTTGCAGGCGAGCGTCTCGTCGGCGGCCGGATCGCGGTTGTTGGGCGGACGACACTTGAGGATGTTGCAGATGTAAACATCGTCGCGTTTCAGACCCATGCCCGACTCGATCATCTTCGTCAGCAGCACACCAGCCTTGCCGATGAATGGAACGCCGGATGTGTCCTCGTCGTGGCCGGGGGCCTCGCCGATGAACATGATCCTGGCGGCGGGCGAACCGACGCCGAAGACGGTCTTCGTGCGCGTCGAGGCCAGGCCGCACTTGGCACACGCACTGACCTCACCTTTGTCGATGGCATCGAGGGCCGCCTGTCGCCGGCCAATCTCATCGTCGTCCAACGCCTGACGACACACGCCGGGTCGATCGAACGGATCCGGAATCACGACGGGCAGGACGCTCGCGCCCAGCATCGCATCCGCCTCGAAGCGAGCGCGCAACGCGCTCGCCAAGTCGATCGTCGGTGTTTCGCCTTCGGCGGGGCTCATGGCTGCTCTCGAAGCGACGCGACGCTGTCGCCGATCTTCACGGCGGCATCCTTCTCCACGATCCGCGCCGCGGCGGCCTGGTGCGGTGAGAATCGCCGATTGACGCGGGCCGTGGCGATCTCGCGCCCCTCGCGCGTGATGCCGACCACCTGACCGTAATAGAGTACGCGGCCTCCGGTGTCAAAGAGCAGCATCCGGGCCCTCGCGTTGACCTCAGTGACGGCCCCGTAACGGGCTTCGGCGACGGGTGGCTTGATGTGATCGAGGGCTGCGACGATGCGCCGGCGCATGGCGGGCCGGGCCTCGCGCCGGGCCTCGGTCAAAACGCCGCGTGCGATGGGCGAGCCAAGTTCTCCCAGCGCGATGGCTGCTTCGAGCTTGACCTCGGCATTGAGCGACGACAACAAATCGAGCAGTGCGGGCTCTGCCGTGTCCGTGGGCATACGGTTCGCCAGCGATAGTACCTCGCCATGCTCCGTCGGTGACAACGTCGCCATGTGACGCCGCAGGTCGGCCGGGCCGATCAGGCCGCGCGGAGCCAGATAGGCGGGAACGTAGCGATAGTAGATCTCGAGCGTCAGCGTGTTGATGGCGGTCGAATAGACGCGTCCGCCGGTTCGGCCCCACTTGCCCCAGCCGCGACCGAAGGCGGGCCAGCTTCCAAAGCTGTGCCGCTTGCGACCCTTTCTCGTGACGGAGCGATCCTGGTATTCGAGTACCGAACCGCGCAGGGCCGCGTTCCATTTCCGCCAGGGCTCACCGCCGACATTGAACAGCGCCAGCGTCCCGTAGTACCAATAGTAGGCCGAGTGGAGGCCGTTCGCATCGCGAGCTTGCAACTTGTCGAGCTGGGGCGCGTCGATCAGCAACTGTTCGACGTGACGAACGGACAGATCGTCGTCGAGTCGGAAGCCAAACGCCGAGCGAACGAACAGGGACGTGGCGATCATGGCCGGGCCGTAGCGTCGCCGATAGCCCACGGCCGAGGCGTTGCTGCGAGGATTGTCGCTCTTGTCGGCGTACCAGACGCGGCCGCCGGGCTCGGAGGCCCTGTCGAAGTGTCCGACCAGACGCAGACGTGTTGCCAACGGAACCGACACGCCCGCCGCTCTGGCCGACTTGAAGGCCATGACGACCCAACTCGTGATCGATGTGTCGTTGCGGTTTGTCGTCGTGTCGCTCGTGTAGTCCCAGCCGCCGCCGCGTTGCTGGCTGCGAGCGAGATGCCCCACCGCCCTTCGCAGCGGCTCATCCAAGACCGCGTCCTTCGTCATCGCGAAGGCCTCGGCAATGGCGATCGTCGCGATCGCGTCGTTGTACATCTGGAACCCACTGCCGGCCGAGAAGCTGCCGTCGGCGTCCTGCTGAGCCAGGATGTACGAGAAGACTTTGGACAGATTTTCGGCGTACTCGCCTTGCTCGTGGGTGTGGCCGGCACCGAGGAACGCGAGCGCCGCCAGCGCACTGAGGCCCACATCCGCGTTGCGTCCCGCATGCGTCAGAGCGGCTTGGCTACACCGGTCGCTTTCGGGGCACATGCGATGGAACCCGCGACGGTCCCAGACACCATCGGGCCGTTGATGGGCGGCGAGCCATGCGAGCCCGTTGGCGACGGCGTGTTCTGTCTTGCGCGTGCCGCCGAAGCGCCGGATGACCTCATCGCGCGATTGCCGGTCGCGATTGGACAGCGGTGCATCCTGCGGCGGCGCGGAGGCTCCAGGCAGAAGGAGGATAGCGGCGGTCATGATCGTGACGGGAATCAAGTCGGCGGCCTCATGAGCGTGGTGCGCCCCATCGGTGTATGGATCGCTGGATTGTACGCCTTGTTTCGGGACGTTGTGGCGAGTTTCCCTGCGGAAGAGCCGCATGCTATCCCGGCGCGGCGGGACGCGGCTATGCACCCACGAGTGGCGGTTCCTCGCAAAACGAGGGCGCGCGGGCACGAGCCCGCAGACGCCGGCA
>CAYYPB010000443.1:0-2921 GCA_964473405.1 uncultured Planctomycetaceae bacterium | reverse complement strand
ACGAACAGATGGTTGTGATGGGGCGCAGAGACGGGGCGGGGTGCACCGGCTCCGTCCCCGCGCGGGCGCGCCCGGGCCGGTCTCCGATCCATCGTGTCGTTCCATCCTGCCCCGATCGGGCAAGTCCCGCTCAGTCAATGCAGTTGGGCCGGTCTCGCTGGAAGGCGGACCGGGCTTATCGCTGCCTAGGAGTCATGCATGCCCCCCACGCCTTTCGCGGATCCGACTTCGATTCGGTGCGATCAACCCGTCTATACGCGCGAGCAGATCTACCAGATTCTCCCGCAGCAATTCGAGTTTTCGCAGCTCGATGGTATCGTCCTGGCGGACAAGGAGGCCCTGCTCTTTGCCGCCTATCGCGACGTCCGCCCCGACGAGTGGTGGTGCCGGGGGCATATGCCGCAGCAGGCGATCTTCCCAGGTGTGCTGATGATCGAGGCGGCCGCGCAGCTCGCGGCCTTCGCTCAGCACCTCCTCAGCCCGCTGCCCGACGCGATCATGGGCTTCGGGGGTGTGGACAACGCGAAGTTCCGCGACTCGATCTACCCGCCCGCCCGAGTGGTCTTCATCGGCAGGTCCACGGACACTCGATTGCGCCGGTTTCGGTGCGAGGTTCAGGGCTTTGTGGATGGAACGATGGCGTTCGAGGCGGCCATCTCCGGCATTCGGCTCAAGATGTAATCGCAGGGCGGTTCGGTCATCTCTCGCAGAAGACCGTAGGGCCAATCCGAGCCCCCAAAGATACGTTCGGGATGGCTTGGATCCCGCTCACTTGCGGTCTGGGCTCGGATCGGTTTAGCACGACATCGCAAGGTGGCCCTGGCCGGGTGCCCCTCCCATTCCAGGGGCGGGGGACGGATCGGCTGCGTAGGGCCGATTCGACTCGCGTTTGGCTGATCTCGATGTGGACCCCAGACGAGGTCGCGGCAGACATAGCCCGCGCGAAGAAAGAAACGACTTCCACGGGCCGTCCGTCCCCCACCCCCAGAGGGGATGGGGCACCCAAGGCCACGGCTTTGCGCTGTAGGCTGAGGTCTCTCTCAACTGCTCACTGTGCTACAAGTATCGCTTGGCGGCTTCCTTGAGCTTGCGGGCGGGCGTGGTCTTCTCCCACGTGAAGCCCGCACCGGTCCTGCCAAAGTGACCGTGGGCGGCGGTCGCGCGGTAGATCGGCCGCCTGAGCTTCAGGTAGTCGATGATCTCCGCCGGAGTCAACGGGAACTGATCTCGAATCAGCTTTTCGATGGTCGCCTCTTCGATCCGATTCGTCCCTTCGGTATTGATCAGGACGCTGACCGGCTCCGCCACGCCGATGGCGTACGCCAACTGCACCTCGCACACATCCGCGAGACGAGCGGCCACGATGTTCTTGGCCAGATGCCTGGCCATGTAGGTCGCGGACCTGTCGACCTTCGACGGGTCCTTGCCGCTGAATGCGCCGCCCCCGTGGGCACCGCGGCCGCCGTAGGTGTCCACGATGATCTTGCGCCCGGTCAGCCCGGTGTCACCGTGGGGCCCGCCGATGACGAAACGCCCCGTGGGGTTGATGTGGAACTTGATACGGTTGCTCCATAGCTGGGGGCACTCGGCCTTGATGACAGGCTTGATGACGTGGTCGATGATCTTCTGCCTGAACTTCTTGTTGACGTTGCCTGCACGATCGAGGAGGTCGCCTCGCTCTTCGTGCTGCGTCGAGATCACGATTGCATCCAGCTTCGTCGGTGTGCTGCCGGTGTATTCGATGGAAACCTGGCTCTTGCTGTCGGGCCGTAGCCAGGGCAGCGTGCCGTCTCGCCGGATGTCGGCCATGCGTTCCACGAGTCGATGAGACAGGTGAATCGGCAGAGGCATCAGCGCTTTCGTCTCGCGGCAAGCGAAGCCGAACATGATGCCCTGGTCGCCGGCACCCTGCGCCTTGCCACTCTTCTTCTTGGCATCGACGCCTTGGCTGATGTCGGCCGACTGGCTGTGGAGCGTCCGAATGACGGCGCAGCTCAGATAGTCGAATCGACAGTCGGGGTCAGTGTAGCCGGTGTCTTTGATCGTCTGACGGACGTCTTCTTCAATGGAGTTGAGCGCGAGTTCGGCATGCTTGTTGTGGACCGTGACTTCGCCGGCCACCACGACGAGACCGGTCGTCACGAGGGTCTCGCACGCGACGCGCGCCATGGGGTCCTTCGCGATCAGGACATCCAGTACCGTGTCGGAAATCTGGTCGGCGACCTTGTCCGGATGGCCCATGCTGACGGATTCTGAGGTGAAAACATGCCGGCCGTTCGAGCGGCTTCCTGAATTACGCACAGGCGACTCCTTCTGGCAAAGTCAAGTCAATAGGGTGTTGGGTCCGGACCTTGATCCGACAACGAGCCGGGGATCATACGGTCGGGGCCAGAGGATTGCAACAAACGGGGAGGGTTCTTCGGTCGCGCGCGGGGAACCCGGTCTTCTGGCCCCGATAGCGACCCGCTCCCGACGTCGCATGTGGGAGTGTCCGCCCTGGGCTCCAACTGGTCATTCTCGAGGGCGCGTGGGCTCCCCCCGGCGTGGGCCCCAATCGCAGGGGCCCTCGCAATCTCGGCGTGCGGGCCTACGATCGCCTGGCGGCGCTGACGCCACCGAGCAGAGAGTAGAACACGGGCAGGACGATTCGAACCTGCCTCAGGTCGCGTTCATAGACGTCCATCATCAACCACATCGTTGCCAGGTCGGCAATCGCGTACAGCGCGTCCCGCTGCTCGACAAACTCGCCCACGACGGCGCGGCGCTCGATGACACGGCCCGCCACGGGGCTACGAAGCTCGTAGCGTGAAAGCGTGCGCGAACCGAGCGTCGACGAGCCGCGGACTTCGGCCCGCGTGGACTGAAGTCCGCGGCTCGCCAATGCCGCCAAGTGCTCGTCGTTGAGACCCAGAATCTGAAGC
>CAYYPB010000442.1:0-2922 GCA_964473405.1 uncultured Planctomycetaceae bacterium | reverse complement strand
CCCGCCTCCCGCCGCGGCATGAGGTGAGTCCCGGCCCCAGCCCGCGGCCCCCCCGCCCACAAGAACCATCGCGGCGGCCAGGATCCGCGTTCGCCATCCCGTCCGCCACATGGCAAAGACCACCAGCGGCCCCAGATAGAGCAGCAGATCGGGCCGTAGGAACAGGCCGACAGAGAGGAGTGACGCCGCCGCGAGCACCGAGCGGTCGCGGGTTCGGTCCTTGGCTCCCGGCAGGAGTGCGGCACGCGATTCCATGCCACGCAAACACAGATCGACCGTCAGCAGGCCCAGCAAGCACGCGCTCGGATATGTCAAGGCGGTGGTGGCCTGGAACCAGAGCAGCGGATTGACGCCGAAAGCCAGGGCCAGCCACCAGGCCTGCGTATCGCCGAGCAGACGACGCGCCAGCGTGAAGAACATGAGCGGCCCGGCGACGGATGCCAACAGCGACCATGCCTGGAAGGCTGCGTAGGGATCGGCACCGCAGGCATGGAGGAGTGTGCCGGCGGCGACCCACAGGGCGTAGCCGGGCGGATGGACGGGATAGGCGGCGGGGAACCCCAGCCCTTCGATGAACGCGATTTCGTCTGGATGGACGGGGATGGGATGCGTCAGGAACGGCAGGCGGCACAGCAGTAGGCCCGCGCCGAGGAGCAGGCCGTAGCGAGTCGCCATGCCGCGTGACGGGGTTTTCGGAGACGTATCCGGCTCTTGGCTGCGCGCGTTCACGTTCGGGAATGCTATCGCTGGACGGGCTCGCCAGCAAAACGTAGAGTTCCGGCGCTGCTACTTGGGCGGATTGGCCCTATGAGGTGATCACATGGCGGACGAAAAGATCAAACGCATCGGCATCCTGACGGGCGGCGGCGATTGCCCAGGCATCAACGCCGTCATCCGAGCGGTGACCAAGACGGCGATGTTCGATCACGGCTGGGAGTGCTTCGGCATCGAGGACGGCTTCCTCGGCTTGATCGAGGACCGCATCCGCCCGCTCAGCCGCGAGGACGTGAGCAACATCCTGACGCGGGGCGGGACCATCCTGGGTACGTCGAACAAGGCCAATCCCGCTCGCTATGCGTCGGGGGTGGACGCCGACGGCGAACCGGTCTTTCGGGACGTCCGCGACAAGGCGGTGATGCACTACAGGCGGCACAAGCTCGACGCGCTCGTCGTCATCGGCGGCGATGGCACGATGTCGTGCGCGGCGTCGATGATCCCCTTGGGCGTCCGCTGCGTGGGCGTGCCCAAGACGATCGACAACGACCTGATGCACACGCACGTGACGTTCGGGTTCCAGACCGCCGTCGAGATTGCGACCGAGGCCCTCGATCGCCTGCACACCACGGCGGCCAGCCATCATCGCATCATGGTCGTCGAGCTGATGGGGCGCAATGCCGGCTGGCTGACCTTGCACGCGGGGCTGGCCAGCGGCAGTGACGTGATCCTGATCCCCGAGATCCCCTATCGGATCGGCAAGATCGTCGAGTTCTGCCGCGATCGGATGCAGCACAAGAAGGCGTTTACGATCATGGCCGTGTCGGAGGGAGCGCGTCCGGCGGGGGGGGAGCAGTTCGTTCAACGCACCATCGCCGACAGCCACGATCCGATTCGCCTCGGCGGTATCGCCCATCAGCTTCAGGAGCAGATCGAAGCCTCGTCGGACGTCGAGACACGGGCCGTCGTACTCGGCCACGTGCAGCGCGGCGGCAGACCCTGTGCCGCCGACCGCGTCCTGGCGACGCGCTTCGGTCATGCCGCGACCGAGTTGCTCTACAAGCAGGCGTTCGATCGGCTGGTCGTCGTGCAGGATGGGCGGATCACGTCGGTCCCCATCAGCGAAGTCGCCGAGCGTCAGCGCCTGGTCGAGCCTGACGACGAGTTGATCGCCATCGCACGCTCGGTCGGCACCTGCTTCGGAGACTGAGGCGCGGCCGGCAGTGGCTCGTTTGGCAATCCTGAGTTCACTGCAGTCGGTGGGGATCGTGGAGCGTCCCACACGCGGGGCATCTCAAGTCTGGGGGGCCAACGACCGATATCACGGTAGCGTTCGATGGGAGCGGCTGCGTCGGCGCTGCTGCGCCTTCCCACCGTCCACACAAAACCGCACAGCACCCCGCGAAAGCGAAAGAGCAAATGGCCTCTCCGATCATCAGGGTCGCCGGCGTATTCAAGAAGTTCCGTCGGGGCGAACAGTTCGACTCGATTCGCGATCTCGTGGCCAACCGGCTCTTCAGACGGCACCGCCCAGTTCCGCTGGAGGCCGCCGAGTTCTGGGCCTTGCGCGATGTCGGTTTCGACGTGCAGCCCGGCGAGTCGTTCGGCATCATCGGCCCGAACGGTGCGGGCAAAAGCACGATGCTCAAAATCCTGGCGGGGATCATGCAGCCCAACCGGGGCAGCGTGGACATCCAAGGTCGCGTCTCGGCCTTGATCGAACTGGGGGCCGGCTTTCACGGCGACCTGACTGGCCGCGAGAACATCTACCTCAACGCCAGCATCCTGGGCATGCCTCGCCGCGAGGTCCGCAAGCGGTTCGATGAGATCGTCGACTTCGCCGGCACCCGGGAGTTCCTGGATACACCGATCAAGCGGTACAGCAGCGGGATGCACGCGCGGCTCGGCTTCGCCATCGCGGCCCACGTGGATCCGGATGTGCTGGTCGTGGACGAGGTCTTGTCGGTGGGGGACCGCGTCTTTCGGGCCAAGTGCATGGACAAGATGCGCCACTTCCTCAAGCAAGGTTCGGCGGTGGTGTTCGTCTCTCACGATCTGGGGGCGGTGTCGCGGTTCTGCGATCGGGCCATGGTCCTGGATCGCGGCGGTGAGGTCTTCTGCGGCGCAGGGGCAGAGGCGGTCGGATACTACTCTCAGGGCTGCACCGAGGCCCCGCTCGTCAAGCGTCAAGATGAACAGCCCGCGAAC
>CAYYPB010000441.1:0-2946 GCA_964473405.1 uncultured Planctomycetaceae bacterium | reverse complement strand
TGAACGGGATGTAGCCGTGCGTGCTTTCAATGCGCTTGTCAAGTTCCGCGTGAGATACGTTCTGTTTTTTCATCAGCGCCGCCAGTTGCTCGGTGAAATCGAGGATTGCTCCTTCCTCCCAATATTCATCCGATTCGCGTGCGTCACGGATGAAGCGTTCGACTCGATTGATGCTCATGCGACCACCGCTCCGCGATTCACCCACGCCATGAAGTTCGGGAGGGCCATACACCGCACGCGCCCAGTCCCGAATTCGTAATCGTCCGGCGCAATCCACCGGCGCTTGTAGAACACCCGGCGCGGGTAGGGTTTCGGCAACTCGACGACGGCGATCACGTCGCGGATCTCGATGCCTGTTCCATCGCTGCACCACCCTTCCTCGCTCGGAGACGGACCGTATGCGACGAGTCGTCGGCCCGGCCTCCATCGCGCCACCTCACTGCCGTCAAGATCGACATAGGGATCTTCGCGACAGAACGGTATCGGCAACGTGATCCGCTGCCCGGCTTCGAGGTGAAACTTGCTCATGCCGCAGCCCTCAACTTGCCATGCTCAGACACCGCACATCCCCTCGCATTCGTTACCCCACAGCCCGCGTTGGCCGTGATCCTCGGGTGTGTCGAGATCCACTTCGTCCAGCGGCACGCATTGCCGATGCAGGAACGTCGGGCGCTTCATGCCGGCGGCGGTCGTGTCCCTGATCGCGTGATCGAACTCCACCGCATCGGCCCAGTCGTCCGGGCGGTTGTCGCGCATGTCTCGCCACTCGTGATCGGAGTGGAACGGGCACCCGATGCACGCAGATCGCGGCGGGCGCGGGTAGCCGTGGCGCTCCATCCACGCCAAGCAGTCCGCGCGGGTCATGCGATGTTCCATCGCCAGCGGGTAGCGCACCGACATCCAGCGATGGCGCGAGGGTTTCATGCGGGATGCCTCGTCAGCCGATATACCGCGCCACTGGCAGATCACCGGCTCTTTCGGTGCGCGCTGGCGCGGCGCAAGGCCGAGGATTTCCCGCTTGATGTACAACTCCACCGGCTCGATTTTGTATTCCGCCGTGCATTGCCGGCGCACCCGCCCTTCCTTCACCTCGCCCGGCGCGCGGGTGTAGTACGGCAGCGCAGCGAACCTGGACGCGCCACCGCTGCGCCCGCCCTTTTGCCGGTTTTCCAACTGGTCGCGCCGAATGTGCCCGTTCGACACACGGACAACCGGGAACGGCAGCCATTGAGTGAGCCAGCCGAGCCATGTGTAGACGATGCCCGGTTCCCATCCGGTATCGGCGAAAATCGCCACCTGCGGCATCGGCTCGATCTCGCCGCACGCGGCCATCAGCGCCATCGTGGACGACTGAACCCCGGCACCGAGCGAGATCACGTGGATCATGCCGCAGCCCTCGGCGCGAGGTCGGCGATGGGCGGGATGTATCTGGCGATCATGCGCTCATCGACCGATACACACCGCAGGACTTCAGGTAGCGCAGTTGCGCCATACCCAGTTTTCCGATCTGCCGAAATCGAATCTTCTGCACATGCACCTCCAGCCGGTCGCTCCCGGGATTGGCGAGGTCACGCCACAGGCTCAGCCCAACATCCGATTTGTTGCGCCAGTGCGCTGAGCCTGAGATGTCATACAGCGTCGGCACCGGGTAGCCCGAATCCTTGTCGCGGTAAAGTTTCTGCGGGTGCGCGACCAGCCACAAATGCACCCCGTTTCGCCGCGCGAACTGGCGCACGCGCTTCAACACCACCGAAACATACTCGGTCTCGGTCATGCCCGCCGGCCGAACGTGCTCAAGTTCGTTCCACGGATCGATCACCAGTCCACGGATGCCCTTGCGCTTCACCAAGGCTCTTGCCGCATCGAGCACGGTGTCGATCGTCCACTCGTCATCGTCGTCGGGCAGAATCCAGGTGAAGTATTCGTCCACTTCAGCCTTCGCCCGGTCCTTGCGATCAGCACTCATCCGCGGCGTCGGCCCGTCGCAGAACGGTTCCTCGACCCACTTCTCGATGATCCGCGACATGTGATCCTCAAGCGGCTGATTCTCTGGCGAGAACATCGCGAACCGCCACCCCTCGAATCTTGCGATCTGAACGCACAGTGCGTCCAGCCACTCGGATTTGCCTGAGTTCGGGATGCCCGTGACCACCGTGAATTCACCCGGGCGCACGGTGTACAACTCATCCAGCGCACCCCACCCGGTCGATACACCACGCTCCCATCCGTTCTCGTACAGCCGATCGATCCGGTCGCTCAAGTCCAGCACATCGAACGCGCCCTTGATTGGGTAGGGCCGAGCAGCCTCGATGCACTCGCGCAGCACATCCGTTCCGTGTGCGACCAGTGCCTCGTTCGCGTCCTTACATCCCCGAGGCCAGATCACCCTCGCGCACCGCTCGCGCCCGAATCGCCTTGCCAATTCGTCCTCGAGACGCTTCCCGGGTTCGTCGTCATCGACCGCGATCACCCACTCCGACACGGAATCCAGCAGCTCGCGGTCCGCCTCAAGGTAATCGAACTTGCTCGCGTAGCTTTTCGCATCCGGTGGCGGCGCTCCGTCCGGCACGCTCACGCAAGCGCAGATCCCCGCACACTCAACCGAGAGTTTGTCGATCTCCCCTTCGACGATCACGCACCGCTCGCCGGCCCGAATGTCGTCCAGCCCGTACAAGATCCGCTCAGCGCCGGCCTCCATGCGGAAGTTCTTGCGCCCGTCGCGGTACTTGCGGTTGACCAGTTCGCCCGCTCGCAGGTACGGGAATACGATGCAGGATGCGTGATCTTCGATCTGCGGCATGTAGGCCGAGGCGTGCCCGATGCCATTCCGCACAAGGACAGATTCAGGAATAGACCGCGCCGAGAACCACCCGATCACCTTCTCGGGTAGCGGCGACAGCCGCCGCGGCGCCGGTGCTCGGTACTTCGGGCGGCGCCAGCGGTGGG
>CAYYPB010000440.1:0-2951 GCA_964473405.1 uncultured Planctomycetaceae bacterium | reverse complement strand
CGACGACCACTCTGACGGTGCGACGCGAGATGAGCAATCCACGCACCAAGATTGGCCTGCCGCGCGTTCGCCGTGGCGGCAACCAGTCCCACAAGAAGCTGAGCGACATCTTCTACCCGCCCGACAACGACACTTACCGCAAGCTCATCGAGTCCGGCTACACCCTCATCGGTCTCTACGCGGACGGATCGGGCCTCACAGGCCAGGGGCTCGTCCTATCCACGCACGAGCCCAAAGCCGGCAAGGGCGTCAAGAGCGAGGGCCTGATCCGCGTCACCTTCACCCGCACGTCAAGCGAAAAGAAGGCCCTGCGCGACGTACTCAAGAAGGCCGACGACGAGATCAAGAAGCAAGAGGAAGCCGCCAAGAAAGCCGCGAAAAGCAAACCGACCACCAAGCCCGCCAAGGGCAAGGGCGCGATCAAGCCCGCCAAAGGGGCGGGACCCAAGCCTAAACCCACCTCCGGCCCGACGACCAAGCCTGCGGGCAAGCCGGCCTCCAAGCCCGGGAAGAAGCCCGCGAAAAAGCCCGCCGTGCGCCCCGACCTCGTGCCCGTCATCGCTCTACTGAAGAAGACCGACGGCTACATCGCCCAGGTCGAGTTCGGCCGCGCGTCCGACCTGCTCCACTTCGCCGAGGTCGTGAAGGACCGAGACTTCGCCAGGGTCTACAGCTTCGCCGGCTATGGAGCGGCCGACCTTTACCGCGTGATTCCGCACGCCCTGCTCGGCGGGGCCGACGCGCTCGTCGCCCTACGGCCCGAGACGCCGTTCATGCCGCTGACCGTCAATCCTTACAACCCCTCGCGAGAGCTGGCCGCCGTCGGCTGCCGCGTAGCGCTCTATCCGATGACCGACGACGTGGTCGGCCACGAAACGATGCGACAGCGCCTGGCCCTGCTCGTGCGCGGCGGCCTTTCCCGCAAGAACGCCCTCAAAGCCGTCACGCTCCATGCCGCTGAGTATCTGGCTGTGCAGAAAACCTACGGCTCCATCGAAGCCGGTAGGCAGGCCGACCTCATCTTCCTGGACGGCGATCCGCTCGACCCGCACGCGAAGGTCCAACGCGTGATGATCGCCGGCAAGATAGTCGTGGACCTCGAGGAGGCCAAACGGTAGGCCCATGCGATACGCGCTGCCCATCCTGGCTCTGTTGCTCTCGGCCACGCTCGGCCTTTCGCCGAGTTCGCTGCCGCTGGCGGCGTCACACGCCTCGCTGACCGCGTCCACCGCGCCGGCGACGCAGCCGACCACATCACCCTCGACCCAGCCGACCTCGCGCCCCACCAGCGGCCCGACCTCCGCCCCGGCAAGTCAGCCCACCACGAGCCCGGCGACCCAACCAGCCTCCCAGCCGACGACGTCCCAAACTGCCACCAGCAAGGCAGCCGAGGAGACCGCCAGCCAGCCGGCGTCCCAACCGGCCGAACCCAAGGACCAGTATTTGGCCGTCATCGGCGGTGTCGTCCACCCCGTCAGCGGTCCGACGCGCCGGGACGTAACGATCCTCTGCAAGAACGGCAAGATTCAGGCCATCGGCCGTCATTTGAGTCTGCCCGACGGCACCGAGCGCCTCGACGCCTCCGGCATGCATGTCTATCCCGGCCTCGTCGCCTCCAACACGCGGCGCATCGTCGGCAGCGAACCACCCGAGGACACCACCAACGTCTTCAGCACCTACCTGCGGCTGGCCAACGCCGGCGGCCTCACCACGGTCGTGACCGGCAACACCGCGGCCAAGGCGACCTTCGGCTCGCTCGACGGCATCGTGCTTCGCAAGAACCTGTTCATCAAGCTTCGCTATCGTCGACCGGCCGAACGCCGAAAGCTCCGCGAGGCCCTCGACGCCGTTCGCAACTACCTCCGCGAGAAGGAGGTCTTCGACAAGAAGAAGGCTGGCGGCAACAAGGAAGCCAAGGCCCCCGACGAAGCGCCGATCAAGGGCCGCAACGCCCAATACCTCCAACTGCTCAAGCGAGAGAAGACCGCCCTCATCGCCGCCGACTCTCGCAAAGAGTTGATCGCCGTCTGCGACCTCGCCGGCAACTATGGCATCCGCATCGTCATCGCCGGCGCGACCGAAGGCTGGAGCATCGCGGGTCGTCTCGGCCGAGCAGGCATCAAGGCCATCGTCACACCGCGGCGCGTCAGAGATCGCGACGAACGCCTGAACCAGCCCACCGGCAACACCATCGAAAACGCCGCGATCCTCTGGGATCACGGCGTCGATGTCGCCATCACGGCACCTTCGAGCGGCATCAGCCTCGGCGGTCTGGCAGGCCGTGACATGCTCAACCTACCGATGGAAGCGGCCAGCGCCGTACGCGGCGGGCTACCCGAATCGGCCGCGATCGAGTCGATTACCCTGACCGCCGCCCGAATCCTGGGCATCGACGATCGCGTCGGCTCGATAGAAATCGGCAAAGATGCCGACTTCATCATCTGCGACGGCAGGCTGCTCGACTTCTACACGACGACCCAATGGACGGTCGTCAACGGCCGCACGACCTATGACAAGGCCGACGAATCGCTCCTCGCCGACATCCGCCCCAGAACGCCATCGACCCAGCCGGCCAAGTACAAGTTCTGGCCCCGCCCCTTCAAACCCAAGCCCGCCCCCAAACAAGGCGAAGGCCAACCGTAGAGCGGGTCGGCGACCGTCCCAAAGCCCCCGGTTTTGCTGGTGGGAACCGCCGTCGTCGGCCCGGCCACCACTCCCAAAGCCCCCGGCTCTGCCGGGGGGACAGTTCGCCGACGGGCGATTCACCTCAACGCCCGTCGGGTGCCCCATCCCCTTATGGGCCCCCGGGCACATGGGGGGGGGGACGGACGAAGCGGGGGGGTACCGTTCGATCATCGAGTCCGCCGGCTACCCCTGGTACCAGCCCGGCGCCCCCCGTTGTGGCCTCCATGAGCGTGTCCGTGGCGACGGGGTGTCTCTGCCCTATATCC
>CAYYPB010000439.1:0-2954 GCA_964473405.1 uncultured Planctomycetaceae bacterium | reverse complement strand
GATGGGGCACCCGAGCTGCTGAGCCTGTCGGCGGACTGACCCCCGGCGAAGCTGGAGGCGGGGACGATGCCCTGCAACGCTTGCCCGATTCACAAGCGGCTTGAACGGTCATGGACTCGCATCAATGCCACGTCATGTGGGGTGCTTGGCGTCGCTGGGCAAGTTGGCTATCATCCGGCTCGCGGATTCCGGCCGATGTAGGATGGGCCGGACGGTCAGGGCTGGGTTGCGGATGAGCGGGCGAGGATGCCCGCCCGAGGTTGATGTCCCCATGAAACTACCCAATCTACGTCTGGACGAGACCAAGGCGGCCGTGTCCCTCGTCTTGGGGCTCGCGGCTCTGCTCGGACTCGTCGTGCTGGCGGTGTTCGTGTTCAAGGGTTTCGTGTGGGCCGAGAAGGTGATTCCGTACAACGCCAAGGAGGGAATGGGGCGGTTTCGGCCCTACCTAGTGTACGGCGCGACGGCGGCGACGTGCGGGGTGGGTTTCTTGGCGGGACTTCTGGGCTTCCAGAGCCTGGGGCAGAAGCGAAACAACAAGCAGAGTCATTCCTGGGGTGGCCTGGCGGCCGGGGCGGTCGGCATCTCGCTGGCGGTGGTCTTGTTTTTCGCCTGGCGGATCATGAGCGAACCCGCCATCTTGGCGCAGTAGTATCTGCGGGGAACTGTCCGGAGGTTTCTCCGCCCACGGGCGATCCAAACCGCGTCGCCCGCTCAACGCGTCGGGGCCTTGTCGAGATTGCCATTCTCATGGTCTGGTTTCTGAACGTCATCATTCCGGGGACGGGGCTCGTGATCCGACGCCGCGAATGGCTTGGTCTGTCTTTGGCCGTGGTCTTCGCGATCTGCGGGAACATCACGGTGGCCGGATTGTCGATCGCTCCATTGGCTGTTCCCCATTGGTTGACGATCTTGGCGATCGCGCTGGGGGCCGCTTCATGGATCCTCGCACAGTATCTGTGCCATCGTCAGGGCCGCATCCTGGATCGAACGGGGCGAGGGTTGGTGGACCTGCTGTCCAGGGCTCGCGTTGCGATGGGTGAGAGCGATTGGGCCGGCGCGCACGATGCCCTGTGCGGCGGCTTGGCACTCGACGACGAGAGCGTCGAGGCCCACGCGCAGATGGCGCGACTTCACCAACGGCTGGGGGAGCACGAGGCGATGCGATCCGAATGGCGGCGAGTTCTGTCGCTCGACTGTCGCAAACAGTTTGCGGCTGAGGCCCGAAAGGCCCTGGCTGCGGGAGGGGAGTGAAGTGTCCCGACGAGGCGCTGCCCCCTTCGCGATTGGCCGAATCGTCGTCGCCGCGGAAAATGCCCACCATTGATGCCTGCATTGGCGTCTCTCATCAACCGATACTATTACGCAGCCTCGACGGGTTCTCAGGCGGCTCGTCCGGTATCTTCCTGGATTGAAGACAGCGGACGCCGATGCTAGAATCCGATGCCGCCCGAGCAGGTGGCGTAGGCTGACGCGAGTTGTTCTCGCGTCCCGCTGACGTGCCCGGAGAGCCGATAACTTACTGGCTTCGGACACTGCCGGTGCGTTTGTCGTGACGCCGCCTTCGGTGCGGCGTGCAAAGGGGTTGGACGCGTCGGCCCGAGCCGTCGAGTCCTGGGGGCGGTCCGCCGTTTCCGAAGCATCAGCGAAAGGTTTGGATTGATGTTCGAGCGATTCACTGACCGAGCCCGCAAGGTGATGGCCCTGGCGAACCAGGAGGCCCAACGCTTCAACCACGAGTACATCGGGACCGAGCACATTCTGCTCGGGCTGGTGAAAGAGGGCAGCGGCGTCGGCGCCAATGTGCTCAAGAACCTGGAGGTCGACCTGCGCAAGGTCCGGCTGGAAGTCGAGAAGCTCGTGAAGAGCGGGCCGGACATGGTGACGATGGCCAAGTTGCCCCAGACGCCGCGTGCCAAGAAGGTGATCGAGTATGCGATCGAAGAAGCGCGCAACTTGAACCACAACTACGTCGGCACCGAACACCTGCTGTTGGGCCTCTTGCGCGAGCAAGATGGCGTGGCGGCTCAGGTGTTGATGAACCTCGGCATCAAGCTGGAAGAGGTTCGCGAGGAGGTCTTGAATCTTCTCGGCGCGGGCGCTGAGGCCGAAGAGGCGGCGTCGGCCGGTGGCGGTGGCGGTGGCGGTTCGCCCGAGCCGGGTCGCAAGCGCGGGCGCTCCCAGACGCCCGCGCTCGATTCGCTCGGACGCGATCTGACGGAGATGGCCAAGCAGAGCAAGTTGGACCCGGTCATCGGTCGCGAGGACGAGATCAACCGGTTGCTCGTGGTCCTCTGTCGGCGATACAAGAACAATCCAGTCCTTCTGGGCGAAGCGGGCGTCGGCAAGACGGCCATCGTCGAGGGGTTGGCGCAGCGGATCATCAACGACGATGTTCCCGAGTTGCTGGCGAACCGTCGGATCGTCGTGCTGGACTTGGCGATGATGGTCGCCGGCACGAAGTACCGCGGCCAGTTCGAAGAGCGCATCAAGGCGGTGATGAACGAAGTTCGTCGGGCCAAGAACATCATCCTGTTCATCGACGAGCTGCATACGCTCGTCGGCGCGGGCGGTGCCGAAGGCGCGATCGATGCGTCGAACGTTCTCAAGCCGGCCTTGTCTCGCGGTGAGATTCAGTGCATCGGCGCGACGACGTTGGATGAGTATCGCAAGTACATCGAGAAGGACGGCGCGCTCGAACGCCGATTCCAGCAGATCATTGTCGAGGCCCCCTCGCGGGAGGAGACGGTCGAGATTCTCAAGGGTTTGCGAGACCGATACGAGGCGCACCATCGCGTGCAGATCACCGACGACGCGTTGGTCGCCGCCGTGGATCTCTCCATGCGGTATGTACCGTCGCGCGTGCTGCCCGACAAGGCGATCGACGTGATCGACGAGGCAGGGGCTCCCGGTCGACTCAAAGCGATGACCAAGCCCCCCGCGCTCTTGGACAC
>CAYYPB010000438.1:0-2958 GCA_964473405.1 uncultured Planctomycetaceae bacterium | reverse complement strand
GCCCTAACTCCTCTGTGGCCCCGTCGCCACGCCTGTGTGTACCCCGCCGAGACGCCTGTGCCACAGGACAGGGTGAACCCGCAGAACCAAGTGTGACGATGCACTAGCTGCGACGGCTGGAGGCCATGCAACGCATGCCCGAAAAGATGCGACATCCAAGGCCGGCCTGGTTCGAGAGTTGGCGGCGACGGCATCGCCATCCCGTTTCGTTCTTGCTTCACCTCGTCGGCATCCCGATGACCCTGTTCTGCATTCCTCTGGTCGCCTATCAGGGCCTCGAGGGGCTCTGGGGCATGTGGTGGCGGCCGGTCGGATTGGCGTTCGTCGGCTACTTCCTCCAATGGCTCGGACACCGCATCGAGGGCAACGAGTTAGGCGAGGTCATTCTCATCAAGAAGTGGCTCGGCAGGCCCTACGTCGACGTCTCGCCGAAGTATGCCGGGGATGATGAGATCAACGCCGAGGCCGACGCCGTGTGAGTTGTTCGCAACTCACAGACTCCGCAGCGCCCGCTCGCCCGCCTCGGCGCGTCCGACTCCTTGACAACACCTCGTGCCAATGTGTACGTCTTGCGTTGCGACTCACCCCCGGACCGTCGCAACGCGTGCCCGATGAACGAGTACGGCACCCCGATTGCGACGCACGCACAAGGAGACGCCCGTTGAAGATCGCCCTGGATCGCGTTCACCACATGGACTGTCTGCGCGGTCTCGCCGCCATGAAGCCGGGGTCGGTCGATCTCGCCTTTGCCGATCCGCCGTTCAACATCGGCTACGACTACGACGAGTACGACGACCGGCAGGACCACGAGAAGTATCTCGCGTGGTCGCGCGATTGGTTCAGCGCCGTCTATCGCGTTCTCAAGCCCAGCGGCGCGTTTTGGCTGGCGATCGGCGACGAGTACGCGGCCGAGTTGAAGCTCATCGCCCAGAATGCGTATCCCGGCCTGACGCTCGTGGACGAGGACGCCGCCGTGTCAGCGCCGACACCGCCCCCACGCCGCAAGCGAAACGGCAAGCCCGCCAAACCGCGGAAGGTCGATCCCGCTTCGCTCGGTTTTCACTGCCGAAGCTGGGTCATCTGGTACTACACGTTCGGCGTCCATTGCACGCACAAGTTCACGCGCAGCCACGCCCACTTGTTCCACTTTGTCAAGGACGCCAAGGACTTCACCTTCAATGCCGACGATATCCGCGTCCCGTCGGCCCGCCAGCTCGTCTATAACGACAAGCGTGCCAACCCCAAGGGGCGGATGGCGGACGACACGTGGATTCTCCGGCCGCAGGATCTGCCCGACGGCTTTCAGGCTGAGGAGGACACCTGGTACTTCGCCCGCGTGGCAGGCACGTTCAAGGAACGCGAAGGCTGGCACGGTTGTCAGATGCCCGAGCAACTGCTGGGCCGGATCGTTCGAGCCGCCAGCAACGAGGGGGATGTCGTGCTGGACCCGTTCACGGGGACGGGCACAACGCTGGCCGTCGCCAAGAAGCTCGGCCGCCGCGCGGTCGGTTTCGAGCTGTCGAAGGACTACTACGACTTTGCCACGAAACGGCTGAAGGCCACCACCGTCGGCGACAAACTCCAAGGCGCCGAAGAGCCCGTGGCCGGCGGAAAGCCAACGCCCGGCAAGGCTGGGGCGAAACGCCGCAACGCGAAGACCGCCCGGTCGATGCTCTCGTTCACCTCGGACGGTGCTGCCGATCAATAAGACGGGCGTGCGTGTTCCGATCAGAGCCGTCCCGGCGCGCCGGGATAAGGGAGCGATCCTCCCACACCTGCACGGGCTCGCTCCACTATCGCCAGTCGCTCCCTTACGGCTCTGATTGTGCCATCGTATTCAATGTCAACTTTCCATCGCGAACCGTGATTCTCACGCAGCCGGACTCGGCCGTGCTTCGGTAGGTGCGGTCGCCGCCGACGAGCCGTTCGATGCCGTTCGTCGTCAGTGCGCGGCGCTGGCCGGTCGAGCGCACGGCGACGCTCGGGTTGACCGCTTCGATGAATGCGCTCGTGTTGTGGATGACGCTGCCGTGGTGCGGTAGAACGAGAACGTCGGCGTTCAACTCGCCGCGTGAGAGTAGCCCGCCGTTGCCCCATGCGGCGATGTCGCCCGTCAGCAGGATCGTCTTGCCTTCGTACGACAGGCGAAGGACCGTTGAGGTCTCGTTCGCGCTGGGGGCGGGACGATCCGACCTCGCGGGCGGCCACACGGACTCGATCACCACGCCACTCGAGTCGTCGAACCGCGTGGGGCCCGATGCGATCTCGATCGGGATTCCGCGATCGCGCATCTTCTCGAGGAATCTGGACGCCGCTGATTTCTCTTCGCAGAAGGCTGCGTATTGATCGTTGATGACGAGGCGACCGATGTCGACTTGCTTGGCGAGCGCCTCGAACCCGCCGTAATGATCGAAGTTGGGGTGCGAGACGAACGCCGTGTCGACCCTTCGGATGCCGCGATGTCGGAGGAAGTTAGCGGCGACCTTCCCGACGTCGAATGGAGACTGTGAGCCGAGATCGTAGAGCATCGCGCGACCGTCCGGCAGTTCGATGACGATGCCCGTACCGTCGCCGACGGCGAGCGCCCAGACGTTCAGCTCACCGCGCGATCCGCCACGGGCGTAGGGCGCGACGAACCACCATACCACGAGCGCGATGGCCACGATCTTCAACATTCGACGCCCGCGTACGGCGAGGCGATGGCGTTGATAGCCCCAGACAAAGAACATCCCATACACCGCCGCGACCCAGAGGCCGGACGGCGATCGCCCATCGAGCAGCGCGCCGGGCATCCTCGCGAGGAGTTCCACGACGGCGACCATCAGATCGGTCGCCGCGGCCAGCAGCGGCCCGGTGACGAGACCACTGGACGGAAACAAGACGCCCAGAAAAACAGTGAGGAAACCGGCGAAAACGGCCAGCATGGCGAACGGAGCGAGCAAGAACGAGCCGATCGCG
>CAYYPB010000437.1:0-2975 GCA_964473405.1 uncultured Planctomycetaceae bacterium | reverse complement strand
CCACTCCCTTACGGTCGCGGTTCGGTTTGGGGTGGCCTGGCGAACCCGCAAGAACGGGTGTGACCCTACACGAGGGCTCTGTCGCACCTGATCCGATGGAGCCAGCGTGGCACGGTCCAGCTCCTGCTGGGCCGTGGAACGTGCGAGGCCAACCACGGCCAAGCTGTCGCTTGACCGTGCCGCCGATCAATTGAGTAGCGTCGGATAACTAGAAAGCGTGCAGCCTTGAATACCACGATCCTCTGCATCGGCGATATCGTCGGCCGACCCGGCCGTTCGATCGTCGCACGCGCGGTCCCCGCCCTCGTCAAGCAGCGCGGCATCGACTGCGTCATCGCCAACGCGGAAAACACCGCCAACGGCTCGGGGCTCACCGAGTCGCTGTACGACAAGCTCCTCAACTACGGCGTCCATCTCATCACCATGGGCGACCACATCTACCGACGCGGCGAGCTGATGCCAATCCTCGAGAAATCCGATCGCATCGTCCGCCCGGTGAACTATCCGGCCGAGTCCATCGGCAAGGAATATGCGATCTTCGAGACGCCCTCCGGTGCCCGAGTGGCGGTCATCTCGGTGATGGGCCGGCTGTTCATGCGTCCGCCTTGCGACTGCCCCTATCACGCGATCGACCGTGTGCTGGCCCGCCTCCCGTCGGACATCAAGACGGTCGTCGTCGACATGCACGCAGAGGCCACGAGCGAGAAAGTCGCCATGGGGTGGCACCTCGCCGGGCGCGTCAGCGTCGTCTTCGGGACGCATACACACATCCAAACCGCCGACGAGCGCATTCTCGAAGGCGGCACCGGCTACATCACCGACCTCGGCATGACCGGCCCCTACGACAGCGTACTCGGCCGCCGCAAGGACCGCGTCCTTCGCGCCCTGATGACTGGGCTGCCATCGCCGTTCGACGTAGCCACCGATGATCAGAGACTCTGCGGCATCCTCGTGACCGTGGACAACGACACTGGCCGCGCCCAGCACATCGAACGCGTCTGCGTCGACGAGCGTTCTCTTCCCGCTGAGCCGTAACCTCGCTTGCTGCTGCCGCAGCCCGGACGCTGAGACCATGTGCGATATCATCCCCTACGAGACCACCCATGCCGACGGCATCGTCCGTGTCGTGAGCGCCGTCTTCGACGAATACGGGTTCACCTGGGAGTCGGACGGCTACTGCCGAGACCTGTATGAAATCGAGACGCATTATCTCAAGTGCGGTAGCTTCTGGACGGTCCTCGACGGCGAGACCGTAGTCGGTTGCGCTGGCGTACTCATCGACGGCGACCGAGGCGAATTGCACAGGATGTACCTGCTCAGCACACACCGCGGACGCGGCCTGGGCAGGGGTTTGCTCGATACCTGCATGGCCTACCTCCGAGAGCGGGGCTGCCGGTCGATGCGGGCGTGGAGCGACGTCAAGCTGACCGATGCCCATCGACTGTACCGAAAGCTGGGCTTCGTCTATGACGGCCAACGCATCTGCGCCGACCCCGACCAAAGCGTCGAGAATGGCTTTCTCAAGGAACCGCTGTGAGTCCACGCAAACCGCCATCCGGGCGTCTGCCGTTCGACCCCAAGCGCGTCCGCGCCAACGCCTCGCCCCCCGCCGCATCGATGTCCGTCTCGCAACTGACGCGACTTGTCCGGGACGCCGTTCGCAGCAGCCTGCCGGCATCGGTGCATGTTGTCGGAGAGTTGTCCAACGTCTCTCAGCCGCCCGGCGGACACATCTACTTCACGCTCAAGGACGCATCGAGCGAAGTCCGTTGCGTCATGTGGCGTTCCGATGCTCGCGGGCTGAAGTTCGACCTGGACGATGGCCTCGAAGTACTCGCCACCGGCGCGATCGACGTCTACGAACCGCGCGGCCAATACCAACTCTATGTCAAACGTGTGGAACCGCGCGGTGTCGGAGCGCTCGAATTGGCGTTTCGTCAACTGCGAGACCGCCTGCAGGCCGAAGGGCTCTTCGACCGCGACCGCAAACGAGCCATCCCGCGCTACCCCCGGCGCGTGGCCGTCGTGACGAGTGCGAGCGGTGCCGCGCTTCAGGACATCTTGCGGACGCTTGCCCGGCGATTTCCGAAGCTCGACGTCCTTGTGCTGGACGTCCGAGTGCAGGGCAGCGGCGCCGCCGCGGAGATAGCCGACGCCATCCGACGACTCAACCGTAGCGCCGAGCGTCTGGGCGGCATCGACGTGATCATCGCCGGGCGAGGCGGTGGTTCGCTGGAAGACCTTTGGGCGTTCAACGAAGAGGTCGTGGCCCGTGCGATCCATGCCAGCAAGATTCCGATCGTCAGCGCCGTCGGGCACGAGGTCGACTTCACCATCGCCGACTTCACGGCGGATCTGCGTGCCGCGACGCCCACGGCTGCAGCCGAGATTGTCGCCCCGCTTCTGACTGAGATCACCGACGACCTGTCCGATGCGGAACGCCGCCTTTCGGCCAGTGTTGCACGGCAACTCGAACAAGCCCGCTCTCGCCTGAACCTCGTCGAACGCTCCGCCTGGTTCCGCGACCCCACAGGGCAGATCCAGCAACGACGCCAGCCGGTTGACGAGACCGCGACGCACCTTCGCCACGCCTTGGCCCAAAGCCTCGCGACGCGCCGATCGGCTATTGGCGACCTGGAAACCCGTCTCGCAGGTGCTCGGCCCGCGGTACAATTGGCTCAGCGGCGAGAGCGCCTGGCCCGGCTGGCCCATCGTCTTCATTCGGTGGTCGGACGATTTGCGCTGGACCGCGAACAGCGCCTCGGTCGTCGAGAAGCGCGGCTGTCGGCCGCCTCGCCGCGGCACCGGACCGAGCGGCATCGGCTGGTGTTAGACGAGTTGGAGCGAGGGCTTCGGCGCGACATGATTCGCCTGCTGTCGATGCAGGCCAGCCGGCTCGATGCGCTCGGCGCGCGGGCGGGCGGCCAGGCGCCCCGAATGGTAACTCGCCCGGGGCTTCCATCACACCCCGGGTG
>CAYYPB010000436.1:0-2986 GCA_964473405.1 uncultured Planctomycetaceae bacterium | reverse complement strand
CACGCCGGTGCGCGCGAAGAGGGTGTGGGGGTGCCGGCGGGCGGTGGGGGGGTGATGTTGGTTGGCGGGCGTCGACGCAGGTCCGGCGAGGGGGCGGCCCGCCGATACGATCGGCGGCCTTGCTCATGTTCGTTTGGCGACGACGAGGGTGATGTCGTCCGCCGGCTCTGCGGGCAGGCAAAACGTCCGAACACATTCGCTGAGGCTCTGCGTGATCTCAGTGGCATCCAACGCCGCCAGCGAACCCAGCATCTCCGCCATCCGCTGCAATCCGAACTCGTCGCCATCGGCGTTGGCGCCCTCGGTGATCCCGTCGCTGGATAGCACGAGCGCGAGGTCGTCGCTCGCATCGCGATGGACGCTGCCATCAGGCCAATCCGGCAGAATGCCGAGCGGAATACCGACGCGTTCGGGGTAGGCATCCACTTTGCCGTCCGCATGGAGCCACAGCGGTGCGTGGTGTCCCGCGTTGACGATCTCCACCTCGTTGCCATCGACCGACCAGCGACAAACGACCATCGTGGCGAAGCAGTCCGCCGGGCTGCTCTTGTCGAGTGCGGTGTTGACCGTGCGAATGACATCGAGCAGATCGTCGTGGGCCGCCAGAGCCTGTCGATAGGAGCCCTGGAGGATCGCCGTGACGAACGCAGCCGGCACGCCCTTGCCCGACACGTCGGCGAGGCTCATCACCAGACGGCCCCGGGCGTCGAGTTGAACGTCGAAGATATCGCCGCTCATCTGGTCGGCCGGGTAGTTCAGCGCGGCCACCTCGCCCCAACTCGGCTGCGGGATCGGATCGGGCAGGAGCATCTTCTGCATCTCTCGGCCCACATCGATGCGTCCACGAATTCGAGAAAGCTCCCGCGTTTGCGCCTGGAGTTCGTCCATGCTGACGGCCGTCGCCGCCAGGTCTACCGCCGCCATCGCGAAGTCCAGGTCCGCCGGTTGGAAAGGCACGCGCGACATCTGACGATCGGCATAGACCACCGCACGGGCCTTGCCGCCCACGATCACCGGCACGCAGATGACCGAACCGGATTGGCTGTCGACGAGGCTTTGCGCCTCCGCATACCGCGCATCTTGAGTGACGTGTTCGACCAGCATGCCGTGGCCCGCCTGGACAGTATCCCGTAGGACCGACCGCGAGATGCCGAGCGGCCCTTCCTCGGCAGACGGGCGAGCCCTTGGTGCGAGGCGGTATATCCCCTCGTCGTCGTCGATGCCGACGAGAACGCAGCGGTCGGCGGCGAGGCATCGCTGCAGCGCGGCGTGGATGATCTGCCAGAACGAGCCGTTCTCCTTGCGTGCGAGAATGAGCCGGGACATCGCATAGAGGTCTTCGAGTCGCTGCTTGATCACGACGCCGGGATCGCGTGTGTCGCGGACCAGCGTCGTTCGCAGCCCGGCCCCCGTGAGGGTGATGGAACGGTCGGGTGCATGCGAGTCGTCGGCTGCTTCGCCGCCGAGAAAGTTCATCGAGAAGGGGCGGATGTCGACCACGTCTCCGGGTACCAGGGACGCCTCGCCGGTCTTCCGACCGTTGACGCGCATGCCGCGAATGCTGTTGTTGTCGATGATACTCCAGCCGTCGTCGTGTCGGCTGAGCTTGGCGTGGATCAGGGAAACGTCGGGATGGTCCAGGCGAATGTCGCAAATCGGCGAGCGGCCGATGACCAGCCGGTCGGCCCGTAGCGGGACGGTTTCGACCCATCGCAGATCCTGGCGGATCATCAGGCGGTCTTCGGCTGGCGTCTTGTCGGCGGTCATGGGCGCTGCCCCGTATTTTCGGACGCCGCGACGGGAGGGGGCGTCGATCGCGATTCCGCCATTCTACGCGACACGGGCCCCTGGAACGAGCGGCGATCCAGGCACGTGCGGCCCCATATTGCGGCGACGGGCCCGTGTCCGAGCGATTGAAGTGGCGCTGCGCATCGAGTATACTCCAGAGGTGCGGGGAAGCGGTTGCGCCTTCCCGCCTTCATACCCAGCCCGTCGGGGGGTCTTGTGACGATCGACGCCTCATCGTCGGTGCGGGCAGGGGGGGACGCGTACACGCCGGCGACCGCACGATTCGCCGCCAGGATCACACAGCCATGAGGTATCCTCGAAGACGACTGACTGCCCTGGGCATCATTCTCTGTGCATGCGCAGCTGCGGCCGTGACGCCGGCGTTGGCCCCGGCCGCCGAATTGCTCGGGACGGATTTTGACGGTCTTCTATATGACGTCAGCTTCTTGACGGGCACGGCCAGCAATCCGCGCGACACGGGGATTGGAGCCCTCAGCGGCATCGCGATGTCGCCCAGCGGCGAGATGTTCGGTTACGATGCGGCCACCAACATCCTCTTTCAGATCAACATGATGACCGGTTCGTCGACGCCCGTTGGGTTCATGGGGCTGGACGTCACCGAAGGGGATCTGGACTTCCAACCCGGTACGGGCATTCTGTACGGCGTGCAGACTCAGGGTGCGGATCGTCTCTTCACCATCGATTTGGCGACGGGGCTCGCCAGCGTCGTCGGCACGATCGCCGCGTCGGCGGATATCTCGGCGATGGCTTTCAGGGATGACGGTACGCTGTTCGCCTTGGACACGTTGAACGAAACCTTGCATACGCTAGACCCCGCGACGGGCGGCATCCTGACAACGGTTGCTTTGAGTACGCCGCTGGGCAGCGCCGCCGGGATGGACTTCGATCCGGTCACCGGTTGGCTCGTGGTGGCGGACGGCGGCTACAACACCCAGGGCAATCCGACCGGCACCAACATGCTCTACAGCGTCGACATCCCCACCGGTATTCTGATCCCGCATGGCCCCACCGGACTGGCGTTCGGTTTGTCGGGCCTCGAGTTCGTCCCCGAGCCGGGGTCGTTGGGGCTCTTGGTTCTGGGCGTCGTGTTGTGCGGGCGGCGTCGGGCGCGTACGCGGCGAGCCTAGTGCAGCGTCACGCGCAATGTTGCGGGTTACGCGGTTCCCGCGGGCTATCC
>CAYYPB010000435.1:0-2994 GCA_964473405.1 uncultured Planctomycetaceae bacterium | reverse complement strand
AAAGGCATAGAGATGAGTAGGGAGAAACGAGTCGACGCGTCTGCATCCGGCAAACATTGGCAGCCTGGCGGTGCGGGGGGGGGCGCGCGCTCGTGGCTCGGCGGTTTTCCGGCCGCTGGCAGGGCCGTGAAGTACATCGCCATCGCCAACGTCGTGATGTTTGTACTCTGTCAAGCGACAGGGGGGTACGACGGAGCCGTCTATCAGTGGCTGGCTATGCAGACCGATTCGGTGTGGCACGGAGAGGTGTGGCGGTTGTTCACGTTCACGTACCTGCACAGCCAGGGCGGGCCTTGGCATCTGATCATGAACATGATCGGGCTCTACTTCCTGGGGACACCGCTTGAGCGACGGTGGGGAAGCAAGCCGTTCTTCCTGTTCTACACGCTTGGTGGCTTCGCGGCTGTCTCCCTCTACACGCTGCTGTCGTCCATCGGATGGCTGACGCCGTTTGGCAGCCTGGTCGGTGCGTCGGGCGGCGTTCTGGCAGTCATGGGGGCATGCGCCGTCTTGTTTCCGCAGATCCGCCTGATTCTGCTAATCTTCCCCGTGGCCATTCGCACTGCGACCGTTCTTTTTGTGGTCTTGTACACATTCAACCTATTCAGTCGCGGCGCGAACGCCGGCGGGGACGCGTGCCACTTGGCCGGCTTGGCGTTCGGCATCTACTTTGGCTATCGAGGCCATCGGTTCTTCGGGAAGCTCGAGCAGATGCGATCCAAGGTGCGAGAAAGTGCCTACCGGGCCAAGCGGGAGGAGATGCTTCAGCAAGACCATCGGGTGGACAGCATCCTCAACAAGGTCAAGGAACACGGCATCCAAAGCCTGTCGGCCCGCGAGAAGAAAGACCTCGCCGAGGCAACAGAGCGGCAGAAAACGGCCGATCGCCAGCACGGCTTCTGACGGCACGCCGCAGAACTCATGGTACGTTCCGACGAACGCGTCGGCAGCCCAGGCGCGGTTGCCATCCAGCCGGCGAACGGTCGCCCCCGGCTTGCCGTTTGGCGATCCTTCTGTCTCTTGGAGAGCAATGAGGACCGAGGCCGCGAGTCGGCTTAGTCCTCTATCAGGTCGTCTTCGCTGAGTTCTTCCAGATCGTCGGCTTCTTCGAGTTCTTCCGTGTCACCCAGCCCGTCAATCTCGTCCAGATCCAGATCGCTCAGGTCGTCGATGTCCAACTCGTCGATGTCGATCTCATCGGTATCGGCGGGGTCGGTCGTTTGCGTGACCGCAGCGCCCGATGCCCGGCTCGCCTTGGCACCGCGCGGCACCAGCATCTCGGGGCTGATGGCCTCGGGTTGACCGTCAATCCGAACGACGAACGTGACCGGCCCGATCTTCACCAAATCGCCCGGCTTCAGAGGCCGTTCGGCGATTCGCTCGCCATTGACGAACGTGCCGTTGGAGCTTCCTAGATCGCGCAGGATGGCACCGTCATCGTTCAGCGAGAACTCGCAGTGCGATCGAGAGATATCGGCCAGCGGTATCCGAAGGTCGGCATCGGGCCTTCGGCCGATGACCGTGGACCCACTATCGAGAGGCAGTTCCTTGCGGACGCCGGACTTGTTGAAGGTCACCAACGTCACCATCATGACGCCTTCCCGCTGATCGTTTCGCAAAGGTTGAACGGACACGTGATTCGCAACTCCCACCCCATCCCTGGTGATTTCAATCTAGCGGGAAACCCCGCGCGCTTCAAGCGACGAGGCGAGATGACCGGCCCGCAAGGTCCGTTTCCGTTAGACTGCATGGCATGACCCTCGATCCTCGGACGAACCGAACCACTGCACCACCGATCGGTTGGTATGTTCATCTGCCGTTTTGCCGGACCAAATGCGGCTATTGTGACTTCTATTCGCTGCCGACGATTCCGGGATTGCTCGACCGCTGGGTCGGGTCTCTCCTGCTCGAGATAGCCCTGCGAGACCCTCACAGGCCCGTGGAAACGGTCTTTATCGGCGGCGGCACGCCCACAGAGTTGCCTGCGGGCAAGCTGGACGCGGTGTTGGCGGCGGTGGCCCAGCGCGTCGGTCGCCCTGCGGAGTGGACCGTCGAGGCCAATCCCGCCAGCGCGACCGCGAGCGTCTTCGAGATGCTCCGTCGCCACGGTGTGGATCGGCTTTCGATCGGCGGCCAGTCGTTCGACGCGGAAGAACTGCGATTCCTCGAGCGGGTTCACGGGCCCGACGATATCGGCGAGTCGGTCCGCGCGGGCCCCCGGGCCGGCTTCGAGAATCTCAGTCTGGATCTTATGTATGCCATCCCAGGTCAATCGCTCGATTCGTGGCGCGGTTCGCTGGACCGAGCTGCGGACCTCGGCGTCGAGCATCTCTCGTGCTATGCGTTGACCTATGAAGACGGTACGCCGTTGACGAAGCGTCGGCAGCAGGGCGGCGTCACGCCGTGCAACGAATCCTTGGAAGTTGACATGTTCGAGATGACGATCGAACGGCTCTCGGCCGCTGGGTTCCAGCACTACGAGATCAGCAACTTCGCCCGGCCGGGCCGGCGGTGCCGTGCGAATCTCGTCTATTGGCACAATCGCGAGTACGTCGGCTTCGGCCCATCGGCCGTTTCGTATCTCCACGGCCTGCGCACGAAGAACGTGCCCGACGTGCGTCGTTATGTTGAGTTGATGTCGGCCGGCCAGGAGAACGCGCGTGAGACGGCGCGCACTGATCAGAGCCGCGACCGTAAGGGAGCGATCGATGCCGGCGAATCCGAAGTTGTCGCGTTGGGCGCTCGGGCGGCACCCGCGGACGCGATCATCGTCGAGCGAGAACGCCTCGATCCTCAGCGACGTGCCTGTGAGACAGCCGTGCAAATGTTGAGATTGACCGAAGGCATCGACGCCGAGGTCTTCCGGTCGGTGAGCGGACTCGATGCGCACACGTTGTTTGCCGAGCCGATTCGTCGGCTCGGCGAGGCCGGGCTGCTGTCAATGACGGAAAAGGCGAGTCGCCTGACGCCGCGGGGGCTGTTTCGTGGCACTCG
>CAYYPB010000434.1:0-2995 GCA_964473405.1 uncultured Planctomycetaceae bacterium | reverse complement strand
GCGCGTCAGGCCATCGAGGAGTTGCGCGAAGTGGGCGTCAACCGCGTCGCCATGTTGACGGGAGACCGGCCTGCCGTCGCCCGTCGCGTCGCCGCGGAAATGGCCTGCACCGAGTTCAAGGCCGATTGTCTTCCGCAGGAGAAGCTCGATCTCGTCGAACAGATGCGATCGCAGGGACACCGCGTCATGGTGGTCGGCGATGGTGTCAACGATGCGCCGGCCCTGGCGGCCGGCGACCTCGGCTTGGCGATGGGTGCCGCGGGCAGTGACGTCGCCATCAAGTCCGCCTCGATCGCCTTGCTCAACAACGACCTGACGCGCATTCCCTTCCTCGTCCGGCTCAGTCGGGCCACACGCCGCGTCGTCTTGCAGAACCTCGTCTTCGGCGTTCTCTTTGTCGTCACGGTCATGGCGCTGGGCGCGTTCGCCGTGATCCCTCCGGAAGTGGCGGCGTTCCTGCACTTCGCGTCGAGCCTCGTCGTGGTCTTCAACTCGGCCAGACTCGTTCGGTTCGGCGAAGAGAAGCAGACCCACGAGCAGGTCATCGCCGCCGACGCCATGCCGGCGATGGGCTGAGGCATTCGCGTTTGTGTGTGGTCGTCGTCTTGGGGCGTTTCTTCGCAGCCCATCGGGATCGGGCATCACCAGATTCGGCGCCCACTTCGTAGATCATCCCTCGAACGTGTCGGCAGCGACGGACGATAGCCGCCTTGATCGCCGTCTTGCCATCCCGGCATCAGGGAAGATGAATACGAACAGACGTCCCCGGCAGCATCGGCCTAATGAGAAGGGATATTAACCAACGAATTCGTAGCCCGACGCCGAGACTATCCTAGCGCCAGGGAAGGCGTGCCCTTTACGGGGGACACCCTGGAGTCAACGAGGGGACACTCCCCGGGTTCGCGAGACGCGATATCCAATCGAACCAACTCGGGCAGCGATTTCGCCTGCATCTTCTCCATGACGCGGGATCGATGCACCTCGACGGTCTTGGGGCTCAGCCCGAGATCGGCGGCCACTGTCTTGTTGGACCGGCCCATCACAACCCGGGACATCACATCCCGCTCGCGCGGCGAGAGGCGTCCCATGCGTTCGATGACCTCGTTGCGCGTGGACCTGCGTCGCAGACATGTTCGATGCGTTTCGATGGCCTGCTGAATCCGATCCAACAGCGTTTGGTCACTGAACGGCTTCTCGATGAAGTCGATGGCGCCGGCCTTCATCGCCCGAACCGCTGTGGACACATCGCCGTGGCCCGTGATGATAATGACGGAGAGCGTAATCCCCTCCACCTCCAACTTGTCCAGTAGATCCAGCCCACCCATCCCCGGCATGCGCACGTCCAATACCAGGCACCCTAACTGGCCCGGTTCATATCGGTCCAGAAACGCCCTGGCATTGTCGAACGTCTCCACCTCAATCGACACGGATTCGACCAGCCAGCGGAGTGACTCGCGCATCGCCGGATCGTCGTCGACGACAAAAACAACAGGTTCAGTGTCCATGGGTTTCCTCTCCCCGTTCGAGCGGCAGGCTCAGACAAAAGGCCGCGCCGCCGCTGGGCATCTTCCTCGCCGAAAGATGCCCCCCGTGTGCCTCCGCGATGGATCGGCTGATCGCCAGACCCAGTCCCATTCCTTTCGAACGGGTCGTGAAGAACGGATCGAAGACCCGCTCCTCCGTGTCGGGCGCGAGCCCCGGACCGTTGTCGGCCACTTCCACGCTCGCGCAATCCCCCTCCACCCAGCTTCGCACGGTCAACTGCCGAGACGGGCAAACGCCCTCCCTCAGCGCATCATAGCCGTTGCGGAGCAGATTCAGGACAACCTGTTCGATCTGGGTCTGATCGGCCTCCACGAGAAGAGCGACTGCAGCCTCGTCCATCGCTACGGTGACGCCCACGTCTGCGGCCTCGGAAGTCGTCATGCCCACGGACACGGACACGACATCGTTCAAGTCTACCAGCGTGCGCTGCGGTTCGCGCTTTCGGACGAACTCTCGAATCCTCCGCAAGACGCGGCCGGCTCGATCTCCCTGCTGGCTGACCTTCTCCAGCACGTCAAGAATGTCGGCATGATCGGCCCCGCAGTCGTTGGCCCGCAACCGGCGTATGCAGCCCCGTGTGTAGTTGACGATCGCCGCCAACGGCTGATTCAACTCGTGCGCCAGGCCGGAAGCCATCTCGCCGATCGCCGAAAAACGCTGGGCGTGCGCCAGTTCCTCCAGATGACAGATGTCACCCGATTGGCCCAGGCGGCACGCCGAAGGATCGCGAACGACCACCAAACCCCGCTGCTCGGTCTGCCGAGAGTCGCTCCACCGGCGAATCTCGATCGCGAACTCCGAACCGTCCTTGCGCAAGCCTCGGGCCTTGACGAGACAGAGTCCGTCGACGCCGAGCGACGCCTCGCGAACGACAGTCCGATCTACAGGCTCAATCAACTCTATCGGGTCCACGCCCGGCAGTGCATCGACCGCGTAGCCGAACATCTGTGCGAACACCGGATTGGTGGCCACGATAACACCGTCCCCCACAACCGCCACGCCGTCGCCTGTCACGCCGAACAACAACGAAAAGAGCCCGTCGGCACCGACCTCGTCGTCGAGGCCAGTGCCCGCTTCGGCCGCGCCGGCGGATTGCCCACAATGGCTGTCGCGGATGATTGCATCGAGTGTGGAGACGTGCTTGGCGATCGAGGCCCGATCGGAATCGGCCAGGAGATTGAGACTCGACGACAGATCGCCCAAAGAAGATTCAAGGCGAACGTAGAGTTCCTGTGTAGCCACTTCACAAGGAAGCGCAGCAGCACCCGTCCGGTGATCTCGGTCGTCAGTACTCGTACCGGCCAATAAACCTATCCCCGTCGCCCGGTTCGGCCTCTCACCGGACTTCGAGCGACTGTACCCTCCTGCGATGTCGCGGGCAAGCCCCAGACGGCGCATTAGTATGACAGCGCTAGGTCGCCATCCAAGGGACGAGCCGCGGGCTTCAGCC
>CAYYPB010000433.1:0-2998 GCA_964473405.1 uncultured Planctomycetaceae bacterium | reverse complement strand
GAGTACCTCGCCTTTCGATCCCAACCGGTCGCCTGTGACGGCGACCTGCCGCCGGCGGGCCCTTTGGCCGGCGGTCTGTCTGCCGGCGGTGATGATCGGCCTCGTCTTTCCGGCCGTTTCTCGGAGCATGAACCCGTTGTTTCAGGCCGGCATCAAGAAGGACGCAGCTGCCGCCAACCAGATCGACAATCGCAAGGATGCCGCTCAGAAAATGCCTCCACGGAAGGAGCACGCGGCCTACGTCTACCATGACGATGGCAGCGTCGGACTCAAGCTCGGTTGGGGCTGGGCCGGCGCTCGCATAACAGCCGCGTCGATCCCCAAGTGGATCCCGAGGTGGATCCGGATCGTCATCTGGAAAGTGTGCGTATACCACCGGCACGCCCTTATCGTGGGAGGTTTGTGCCTCGCCCTCTGGAGTCGACGCCGGTGGCATGCCGCTCCGTTGGTCGGTGTCTTCGCGACGATCGGCGTTGTGCTCTACTATCCGCCCGCCTGCACGCTGCTCTTCCGCCAGTTCCGAGAGCCCTGGATTCTCACGCGGATGCCGTTTCTGATCGGGATCTTGATGTACGCGATCGGCTTGCCCGCCATCGCGTACTGGGTCGAGCAACGGTTCCGCGTCCGTTGGTGGATGCGGTCAGCCGTCAGTATTGCCCTGATCCTTTTCGTCATCACCCGGTACTGCCCCCAGAAGGGCCAGTTCACATGGGAGTCGTATTACACCAAGGCCATTGCCCCCGAGGATAAGCGAGCAGGCGAGTATCGGTTCATGCGGCAGGTTCATGAGTTTTTGAAGAATCGGCTTCCGCCGAATGAGACGATTCTGACGCCCGCCGACTACGGTATGCTCGTGGCGAGTGTTTACGATTGTCGTCTTGTCGTCGCCGCGTCTTCGAGCGAGGGCGTGCCAGACCGCGGTCAGCGGATGCGCGACTTGAAGAGGATGCTGCACAACGCCACGCCCTGGCCGCAGCGCAGCGCGCTGCTGCGCAAGTACGGCATCGAGTACTACCTCCCCACGAAGACCGCCGCCCCCTGGGTCAAGGGCCACATCCGAGAAGTCCGCCGCATGAAACGCGGCATCAGCATCGTCCGGTTGAGGATCGACAAAGAGTAACAGCGGCCCGCAAGTCCTCCGCAACAAACCCCAACGCCGTCACCGAGACCAACCAGGGCCCAACGCGTCAGCGCCGGGGCATCCGCAGGCGTCGATCCAAACCCCAATCGTCGATCCCGGGGAGTTGGGCTGGGGAGAACGTCGAATTGAGACGGTAGAATCGAGAAAGAGGGGGTGATGGCAAAAAGGCTGATAGCTGACGGCCTGACGCTTCCCGTTGGGGCGCGGCTACACAGGTGGGTGCGTCGCTAGCCCTCGGCGGACTGCTCTTCGGCCTTTTCGGTGAGGACGATGACTTGGTTGTCGAGCACCTGGGCGAAGCCGCCGCTGATGTTGATGTGTTTGGTGCCTTCGTCGGCCGCGTCGATGCGGAGATCGCCTTGGCCCAGTTCGCAGAGCAGGGGGGCACGCTGGTTGAGGATGCCGATCTGGCCATCGTGGGCGGGCACGATGACCTGCGTCGCGGCGGCGTCGAAGACCTGCCGCTCGGGGGTGATCACGGAACAGTGGAGTTCTTTCGCTTTGGCCATGGGCCTTTTGTAGCCCACCGCCGCCGAGGCGTCAAGAGGCCGTGCCAACGGGCGTTGAAGTCGGTAACATGCTGGGGGAATGTTGAATCGAGAATTGAGAATTGAGAAAAACGAGCGGGGTGGCCCATGCCCTTTGGACGTGGGGGAGGCGATGATCTGCTGGGAAGGCCGGATCATCGTGTCCCCCACCTCCAGGAGGAGGTGGGCCACCTACTAGCCGATCGAGTTCCAGGGAGCGAACATGCTGAAGATCATCTGCGTTTGTGGGGCCCGGCCCAATTTCATGAAGATCGCGCCGCTCGTTGAGGCCTTCGCCGCGACCGGTAACATCGAGACCCTCCTCGTCCACACGGGGCAGCACTACGACGAGAAGATGAGCAAGCTCTTCTTCCAGGACCTGGGCATCCCCACGCCGGACATCAATCTCGAGGTGGGCTCCGGTTCTCACGCGGCCCAGACGGCGAACATCATCCTCCGATTCGAGCCGGTCGTCCTCGACTTCAAGCCAGACTGGCTCGTCGTGGTCGGCGACGTCAACAGCACGATTGCCTGCGCCCTGGTCGCCAGCAAGCTGGGCGTCAAGGTCGCGCACGTCGAGGCGGGGCTGCGGAGTTTCGATCGGGCGATGCCCGAGGAGATCAATCGGCTACTGACCGATGCTATCTCCGACCTGCTGCTGGTCAGCGATCCGAGTGGGCTCAAGCATCTGGCGGACGAGGGTGTGCCCGACGAAAAAGTCGTGTTCGTCGGGAACGTCATGATCGACACGCTGCTCAAGAACAAGAAGCGGGCGGCCTCGTCGACGATCCTGGACGATCTGGGTGTGAAGTCGGGCGGCTACGCGGCGGTGACGCTGCATCGGCCCAGCAACGTGGACTGCGCCGAGACCTTCGGCTCTATCCTCGATGCCTTCGAGGAGATCGGCCGGGACATGCCGATTGTCTTCCCGATGCACCCGCGAACGAGGAAGAACCTCGATACGATGGGGCTGGCCGGTCGCGTTGCCTCGATGGACAAGCTCTTGACGCCCGAGCCGTTGGGCTACATCGACTTCTTGCGGCTGATGTCCGACTCGGCGCTCGTGCTGACCGACTCGGGCGGCATCCAGGAGGAGACGACGATCCTGGACGTTCCCTGTCTGACGATGCGAGAGAACACCGAGCGACCGGTGACGATCTCCGAGGGAACGAACAGGCTGGTGGACCCGACGTGCGACGCTGTTCTCGCCGCATATCGCGACATTCGTGCGAGCCCGCCCGCCAAGGGGCGGCGGCCGAAGTATTCGGATGGCAAGGGCGCCGAGCGGATCGCGCGCGTGTTCGTGGAGCGAGGCGAGTCATGCGCGTCT
>CAYYPB010000432.1:0-3002 GCA_964473405.1 uncultured Planctomycetaceae bacterium | reverse complement strand
AACAAACCTGGGTCGATTATCCCGCCTGGGAGGACACGCTCATAGTTTCTCGGATAAGCTCGCTCGTGCTCGGCACGCCAGACTGGCATTTGCTCACTGCTCGGGGTACAAACAGGGGTTTTCCGCACCAGCGTGACGTGCCGATGCGCGGGACAGCCACGACACCGATGACGAGGAACGATGAGATGGCCGACGAGTGTATTCTGACGGAGATGAATGGTCCCGTGGCGATCGTACGTTTGAATCGCCCGGAGGTGATGAACGCGCTGAATATCCAACTGATGGACGAACTCATCGCCCGGCTGGAGGCGCTGGACAAGGATCCGGCCGTGCGGTGCATCGTGGTGACGGGCAACGAGAAGGCGTTCGCCGCCGGGGCCGACATCAAGGAGATGGCCGATGCGTCGGTCGTCGACATGTACGAGCGGAACAACCTGGAGCGGTGGGAACGCATCAACCGCGTCCGCAAGCCGATCATCGCCGCAGTCAGTGGCTTCTGTCTCGGCGGCGGCTGCGAATTGGTGATGTACTGCGACATGATCGTCGCGGCCGAGTCGGCGAAGTTCGGCCAGCCGGAGATCAACATCGGCGTCATCCCCGGGGCAGGCGGGACGCAGCGGTTGTGCAAGACGATCGGCAAGTATCGCACGATGGAACTGGTCCTGACGGGCCGGTTCTTCGAGGCGGCGGAGGCCTTCGAGATGGGCCTCGTCACGAAGGTCGTGCCGACGGCGACGTACTTGGAAGAGGCCGTCACGCTGGCGAAGGAGATCGCCGCCCGGTCGCCGATGGCGGTTCGATTCGGCAAGGAAGCGATAAAGAAGGCGTTGGATTCGACGCTGGCCGAGGGTATGGACTTCGAGCGGAAGATGTTCTACATGCTCTTCGCGACCGAGGACCAGTCCGAAGGCATGAAGGCGTTTGTCGAGAAGAGAAAGGCCCAGTACGTGGGCAAATAAACCGGGTCGTCACGATGGCGGTGCCACGAGCGCCGCGAGCGACAGGCAGAGGTTGGTGAGCGGAGTGTGCATGTGAGCGAGCGAGTATTCGGCATTGTTGGAACAGGCACGATGGGGGCGGGCATTGCCCAAGCGGCCGCGACGGCGGGTTTCGTCGTCCGGATGCTGGACGTCGAGCCTGGTGCGGCCAAGGCGGCCCATCAGATAATCATCGAACGGCTGGATCGTCGTGTCGCCAAGGGCGAGTTGACCCAGCCCGATCGAGACGAGATCGTGCCTCGTCTGCACGTCGCCGAGGCGATGGGCGACCTTGCATGTGCGGAGGTGATCGTCGAGGCCGTGCCGGAGGACGCCGCCATCAAGGCGAAGGTTCTCGGCGAGATGGATGCCATCGCGTCGGACCGTACGCTCCTGGCCACGAACACGTCGAGCCTTTCCGTTGGCAAGCTCGCCGACGGGCTCAGCAGTGCCAGCCGGTTTCTCGGGATGCACTTCTTCAATCCGGCTCCCTTGATGGACTTGGTCGAGGTGGTGCGCGGTCCGAAGACCGACGATCAAACCTATGTGGATGCCCGGGCCGTCTGCGCGAAGCTGGACAAGACGGTCGTGCTGGTCAAGGACTCGCCGGGTTTCATTGGCAATCGCGTCAATCGAGCGTTCTATCTCGAGGCGATGGGTCTGCTCGAAGCGGGCGAGGCGGACATTGCGGCGATCGACGCCGCGATGCGGGACGTCGGCGGATTCCGGATGGGCCCATTCCAACTGCTGGATCATGTCGGCCTGGATGTGAGTCTCACCGTGAGCCGGCGGTTGTATGAGTCCATGGGCAAGCCTGCCCGGCTTGCTCCGAATCCTCTTCAGCAGAAGCTTGTCGAGCAGGGGCGTCTCGGCCGCAAAAGCGGTCGGGGTTTCTATGACTACGAGGGTGATTCTCCTCTGCCGGGGCTCGAGACCCCGGCGGCGGATGTGTCGGCGTGGCGCCCGACCGAAGCGTTGGAGCAGTTCGCGGCCATCCTCGACCGTCCGGCGGATCGGGCCATGTGGCTCTATGCCAGGATTCTCCTGGCCGTCATGAACGAGGCCGCCCTCGTTGCCGACTCGATCGCGATTCCGCGCGACGTCAATCTCACGATGGTCCACGGATTCAACTATCCCGAGGGACCGTTGGAGACGGCGGACTCTGTCGGGCTCGACGTGATGCAGCGTCTGCTCGCGGACTTCTTCGAGGAGTCGCGGGGCCACGAGCGATACGTGCCGAATGCGTTGCTCGATCGGCTTTCGTCCGAGGGGCCTCTGGGGGAGGCCTCCGCTCGGGGTTTCCTCTATCACGCGCTCTAGTGTACCTTCACGCCTCGTCTTGCGGGTTGACGAGGTATCCGCGTCCTTGTGGCACCGGCGTCCCGCCGGTGGAACCACAGGCGAGACGCCTGTGCCACGGGACAGGCTAAACCCGCAGAACCAAGTGTGACCATGCACTAGGCGGGTCAGTGAGGAGAATGAGCATCTTGTCGCTACCTCGATTCTGGATCGTGGCCGTCGCGGTGGCGTCATGGGCCGCTTCCTCGTGCGCGCCGCGCACGATCGACATCGCGGTGCCCGTCGGATCGCGCATCGACGCCGGGGCATTCGATCTCGCACCGCTGGGGCTATTGCTGCGACGTGTCGTCGATGGGGAGAAGATCGACACGAGCAAGCTCCTGGCCAATCGCGGGTTGCTCGATCGGTTTCTCGCTTCCGTGGCGAAAGTGGGGCCCGCCTCCACGCCTGACTTGTTCTCAGACAACGACAGCCAAGCCGCCTATTGGATCAACTGTCACAACGCGGCGATGCTTCGCAGCCTCGTCGCGCTGGCCGGCGGCGATGGCCTGCCCGAGACCTTGCCGACCGATCTGGATCGGCGCCATGCTTTCGTGATCGACGGGCACGCCCGGACGCCGGCGGCCATGCGAGAACAGGCTGTCTCCATCTCCGAGGGTGACTGGCGCACGCGCCTTGCGACGTGGACGCTCCGCCACGACGGCCCCGCGGTGTGGCGGCCTGGGG
>CAYYPB010000431.1:0-3004 GCA_964473405.1 uncultured Planctomycetaceae bacterium | reverse complement strand
GATCCCCTGCGGCGCCCCGACCGGCAGCGCCATGCTGGCCGCCGACGTCGCCTGGCGACGCGACGCGGCGCAGTCCGCTGGGCGACAGTCATGTGTCCACCCACCGACAAGAAGCAGGACGGGCTCACCACCGGCGGGCTGGGTGTCCACCACGTCAACAGCCACGACAACACGGTCGACAGCAGCCAAGATGACACGATCGGCTTCGCCTACATCCTGATGCGCACAGGCCGGCCCATCGTTTATCACAACGCCTTGCAGTGGGGGACCAACATGGACAACTTCCCCCGTGCCCACGGTCGCGACGATGCCCTGGGCCTCGGCGGTCCGCGGATCACCGATCTCGTCCATATCCACAACGAGTATGCCCGCGGCGAGTTCATGCCGATCAACAGCACCGACCCCAGCCCGGGAAACCAGTCCACCGACGACATCCTCGTCTTCACGCGGCGGACCTTCGGCAGTGGCCCGGACAACGTTCTCGTTGCCATCAGCGATCGCGAAGACAACGGCTACGACGCACGCAACGTGGCGACGACATTCGCCAACGGCACGCGGCTGCACGAGCTGACCGGCAACGCCGACGATCCGACGGTCGATCCGACGAATCAGATCCCCAACTTGCTCATCGTCGATGCCAGCGGCCGCCTGACGCACGGAGATGCCCCGTTCTCTACGGGCCTGCGCGTCCCGCGGAATCGCAACACCAACGGCACGTTCCACGGCAACGGCTATGTCATCTACGGCCCCGCCGTCCCGACGGGAGCGCTCGCGATCACAGGGGCCACTACGGCGGTACTCCCGCCCGATCCCTCGGGCACGGCCGACCACATTCAGCGTCTCAATGAAATCATCATGGTCACCTCGCCGACCTTCACGCTTCAGTTGCAGACGCTGCACACCGATCCGCTGGACGTGAATACGGACGACGCCGCGATGTTCCGTATCGACAGCGGTTTCGTGGACTACAACGGCAACGGCGGCGTCGATGACACGACTGCTACCAGTGCGACCTACGGCTTCGAGAACTTCCTCACGACAAACTCGCCTCGCTACACGAGCGGCACGGGGACGTACGAGCAGACGTTGAACGCCGCTGACGTCGGCGAAGGGTTCCACTACATCACCGTGCGGGCGTTTCGACATCGGCCGGGCGGCGGCGACCCGCTCTTCGGCGAGTTTCGGATGGTGATCTACATCGACACGCAGGGCCCGGACTTCGACCTGATCGCACCGACGCAGACCTGCAACAACGACGTGACCTCCAGCCCCGTGGAGTTCGTGGTTCAAGCCACCGATCCGACAGTGGACAGCGTTCACATCTTCGTGGATTTCAAGGATCGCGACTTCGTGGCCGACGCTTTGCTCGGCGGCGGTCAGACGACGCGATCGGGGGACACCTTCACGCTGACCAAGCCGTTCTTCCTCAGCGGCAACCACCGCGTCGACGTCGTGGCCATCGAGACCCTCCCCGACGGCAGCGTCAACACGCTCTTCAAGAACTACCCGGGGATCCAGTCCTCGACGGCCGGCGGTCTCGGTGCAGGCGACACCAACCACAACGGGGTGATCGACATGAGCGATCTGACGACGTTCGTATCCTCCTTGCTGAGTGCGAGTGACAGCATCAACCCCGGCGCGGACATGAACTGCGACGGACAAACCGATGGCGATGACATTCAGGACTTCGTGGACCTCCTGGCTCCATAGGGGAGGAATGCTGAATTGGGAGTTGAGAATTCAGAAAAAAAGGACGAGTCGCCGAGGCGATCCGAGGGGCCCTCGGGTTGGTCATACGCTCTGTGCCGCCTCGAACGCCCAAGAACCGGCTTGCCGTTTGGCGGCGAGCCAAGACAAGCGACTCGCCTTGTCAGTATCTGTGAAAACCCGAGTGGATTTTTCTCTGGAACGGCGAGTCAAAACTCTTGAATCGCGTTCTCGGTCCAGGTAAAATGTTTTTCCAGGTGGGGAACGAAACCTCGCCTCGCCATGTCGAAGCTCCGCGTTTCTGCAGGGCACCCGCGGAGGAGGCAGGCAAAGGGGAATAGAGCTCACCCATCCGCAAGACGCAAGATCTCACAAGGCACCCAACGACGGGCCGCGTGGCCCGTCGCGAAAGAAGCAGAGATAGATAGACACGCGTGAACGTTTACTCAAGAGAAGGAGCAAGGAAATGAAGAAGCTAGTTGCAGTAATGGCCGTGGTTCTCGTCGCCTCACCGGCGATGGCAGGCACGATCCTGACGCCGCACGTCGCCGGCAGCCTTCAGGGCTGGCAGGCCGGCACCAACCCGATGGTTGAGACCGCCGCCGGCAGCGACATCTGGACTGCCACGTTCACCGGGCTCGTGCCCGGCGGTCGCGAGGAGTTCAAGATCACCGACGGCACCTGGACGAACACATACCCCAGTGCCAACAGCTGGCTCTACGCTGATGGTGCCGGCAACGTCACGATCACCTACGATGGCAACACCTACGCCGATGGCTGGTCGACGACGATGGACCGCCTGATCCTCGACACCGACTCGCCCACCGGCTGGACCGCCACGGGCAGCTTCCAGAGCCAGATCGGCGGCGCCGACTGGGACAACGGCAACCCCGCCACGGCGATGGCTGCGATGGGCGGCGGCATCTACAGCCTCACCGCTGTCCTTGCTCCCGGCACCTACGACTGGAAGGCCGTTGTCGCGGGTTCGCCGACCTGGGATGCCATCAGTTGGGACAACCGAAGCGTCAACGCCTCCAACTGGTCCTTCACGACCGATGCCGTCAATGACACGGTGACGTTCCAAGTCGACGCCTTCACAGGCGTTGCTCAGGTCAACGTTACACCCGAGCCGACGACCATCGCACTGCTCGGCCTCGGCGCCCTGGCCCTGATTCGCCGACGACGCTAAGTCTGGCATTGTCTCAGGCTGTGGCATCGGCGTCTCGCCGGTGTGACGCTGAAGTGCACATAACGCAACAACGGGCGAGTGGACGCAAACGTGTCCGCTCGCCCGTTT
>CAYYPB010000430.1:0-3005 GCA_964473405.1 uncultured Planctomycetaceae bacterium | reverse complement strand
ATCAAGGCATGCGCAGCGCGCGCGGCGCCGTCCCGCGCCGCGCGGCGACGCGCCCTCCTTGTGAGAGTGGACGTGGGGCGGGCTCCCCCCGCCGACGGACGCGGTGAGGTACTCGTGGAAGAGCGGCGAGCTGAGCCCGCCCTCCGCGGTGCGCAATCGCCCCCTGCGGGGGCTCCGTCCGGCGGACCTGCCGTCGTCCACAGGCCTGCGCCTGCGGCTATTGTCAATCGCCCTTCGGGCTCTGGGTGATCCGCGTGCCCCAGGGGATGGGCAGGGGGCAGCGCAGCGGGCCGACAGGCGGAGAGGCGGCGTAGCGAACCGACGGGCGGAGAGGCGGCGTAGCGAACCGACAGGCGGAGAGGCGGCGAGGTGCTCTCCGAAAAAAGTTGGCCCGGGCACCTGGATTGTGGGTCCAGGCGACCGGGCCAGAGGGTGGAGTGGGTCTTGGTTGACGCGGGGCCGTCCGGTGAGGGCCGCCGCAGGGGTGGGTGCTGCGAATCGCTTCGTCTCCCACCCTTTGCGGTGCAAAGGACGGGGCACCCGTATGCCGTCGCGAGCCGTCAAGCGGCCCGTCGCGTTACCGCGAGAGCGTTGTCAGGCTGGGCCCGACGAGTAGTACGCGTTCGGTGGACAGAAGTTCCATCTGAATCAGGAAGTTCTGCAGGGTCTTGGCCTTCGCGGGGTCCAGTGTGTTGGCCGCTTCCAGTGCGGCGGCGATCGTCGGATGGCTCATGAACTTCGAGCCGGCCGATCCGCGACCGGCGATACCGAGACTAACGAAACTGTTGTCGGATTCTTTCCCACCAAATGCTTCGGCAAGAATATCCATGATGGTTTTCGGTCTGGGGTAGACCCGCAGCTCGTAGTCGGAGATCTCTGCCTCACCGGCCGCGAACTTGATCGCGTCGGTGAATCCACCGAGCTTGTCGACCAGGCCGATCTCCAGGGCATCGACGCCGGTGTATACGCGGCCGCCGGCCAGCGACTCGATGGGGCCGGTCAACTTGTCGCCGCGGCCTGCCGTGACGCGATCCTTGAATTCGCCGTAGATGCGATCCATGTAGCCCTGGATGAGCGTGCGTTCCTCGTCGTTGAAAACGCGGTTGGTGTTCATCACATCGCTTCGGGCACCGCGCTTGTACTCATGTGAGGTGATGCCGATCCATTCCCAGAGTCCGGAGGTGACGATCTTGCCGCCGACGACGCCGATCGAGCCGGTGATCGTGCCGGGCTCGGCATAGATCGTGTCCGCTAGGGCCGAGACGTAGTAGCCGCCGCTGGCCGCGACATTGCCCATCGAGACGATGAACGGTCGGTCGGTGTCTTTGAACCGCTTGGCCGCTTCGCAGATGATGTCGCTGGCCAGAGCCGATCCGCCGGGTGAATCCACGCGAAGGACGAGGGCTTTGACGTTCTCGCAGGCCGCCGCCTCGGCGATGGCCTTGCGGATCGTGTCCGAGCCGGCGTTCGACGTGCCGCCGAACAGACCTTGCTCGGTCGGGCCCGACGTGATGGCGCCTTCGACGTACACGACGGCGATGGCGGGATCGTCAGAGTCCTCCTTGGGCTTCATCATCTCGCCGAAGATCTTGAAGATGGCGAACGGGTTACCGAAGTCGATCTCGGGACCGTCCTTGGCACCGTAGTCAGAGACGACCTCGACATCTTTGCCGTACTGCTTCTTGATCTTCTTGACGAAGTCCTCGCGGTACATCAGGCCATCGATGAGCTTGGCCTCTAGGGCTTCTTCGGCGCTGAAGATACCGACATCGATCAGCTTGCGGACGTCCTTCTTGCTCATGGACCGGCTATCGGCGATGCCGTCGATCATGCAATCGAAGATGGAGTCGAGCAGGCGGTTGGTTTGGGCTTCGGCCTCGGGGCTGGGGCCGGTGCGGTAGAACGGCTCGCCGGCCGACTTGAAGTCGCCGCAGTGCAGGATGTCCGCCTTGATGTGGATCTTGTCCAGCAGGCCCTTGAAGTAGGATGCCTCGGCGTGCAGGCCGTTGAACAGCACCTCACCCGAGGGGACCATGATCAAACGGTTGGCCGCGGAGCCCAGCAACAGCGTTCCGTTGCCCAACCCTTCGGACAACACCCAAACGTCCTTGTCCGCGGCGCGGAGCTTCTCCATCTGCGATCGCAACTCGGAGATCTGCCCAAAGCCGAGTCGGGCGTTGTCGATGTGGAAGATCACAGCCTTGACGTCATCGTCCATTCGGGCGTGTTTCAGCTTCTTCAGCAGGCTGAACATGTTGGGCGGGGCCTGGCCACCGAGCAGAGCCCCCATGCCCGACTGATCGGGCTGCTCCGAGAGCGTGCCTCTGATCTTGAACATGGGGATGACGGCCTCATCAGCCGCCGGGACTGAGGTCGCCAGAAGCCCCGTCAATGCCAGGGCGATGACTGCACACCTTGCCGATTTGTTCATGGTCTTTCTCCGATTATCCACGATTACCTTCCACCGGTGCCGCTCGGCTGTTGACCTGGCAAGGTCTCCCGAGAGGCGTATTGCGAGTTGAGTCGCGAGTATTTTCAGCTTCCGCAGCGGACAAGTCGATTCTTCTCGTCCGCCGCCGGCCGCCGCGGTGCATCTGATCTGAGGTGTGAAACGCGGGGTGGGCATCGATCTCACGGATCGAATCCGCCGCCGAGAGTTGTTTTGCGATCCGTTCGGCCCGTCGCGCAGCCGCCGCCGAAACAAGATCGAGCTTCTCTCCGCGCAGGAGGCGTTTTCCGACGGGACGCCACCTCGGCGATTCTAACAATCGGTTGGGATTCTACCGCTCGGCGCGACTGCCTGGTGGATCTTCACGCCTCGTCTTGCGGGTTGACGAGGTATCCGTGTCTCTGTGGCACCGGCGTCCCGCCGGTGAGACCACGGGCGAGACGCCCGTGCCACAAGGACGCTGGAGTCCTGTCAACCCGCAGAATCAAGAGTGACCGAGCACTAGTGCAGCGTCACGCGCAATGTTGCGGGTTACGCGGTTCCCGCGGGCTATCCG
>CAYYPB010000429.1:0-3015 GCA_964473405.1 uncultured Planctomycetaceae bacterium | reverse complement strand
CGGGCTGAAGCCCGCGGCTCGTCCCTTGGATGGCGACCTAGCGCTGTCATATTAGGCGGATACCGGCAACTGACCCTCCGATAAGAGGCCATTGCGACCGCCGGTGCCGCGAAATCTTTACCGCGGCGGGGACGAATCCTACGATAAAGTGGGGGAAGCGCCCAAGAGGAGGGCGCCGACCGACATGTTTAGGAGAACAGGCCGTGATGCCGCCCGTCGAGAGAGATCATCCGCTGCACCGCTGGTTTTCCGGACTCATCGAATCCAGCTTCCAGGCGGAGATTGGCATCTGCGAGGCGCCGGTCCTGGAGTACCTCACCGATCTCATGGTGCATTTCATCCACGTCGAGCAGATCAACTTGCTCCACGACGGCAGCGGTCGGCAGATCGAGCAAGTCGCCGAGATGCTCTGCGAGACGGAGTTCGGCCCGACGGTCACGAGCGACGAACGGCGGCGCGAGTATCATCGACACATCGGCGATTTCACGCTCTTCTGGACGGGCGTGTATCCGGAGAACCTGCGGCGATTGCGCCGTCGCCGCGCGGCGGACGATCTGCTCGACTACTTCGACCAGGGCAAGCGTTCTTATGCGATCGCCTCCGGCCTCAGCCCAGACAACGCGCGGCCGCCCGCCGGAGTGTTGCAGCAGCTCAGCGAGCAGTTCGAGTACTGCGTCTACGGTCTCGGCCTCGTTCGCAAGCAGTGGGAATCGCCGCGACCGGACGGCGAAGGGCCGACGGATCTGCTCTGCAACTGAGCAGCATCGACGCACATGATTGCGCTCAGAGCCGCGACCGTAAGGGAGCGCTTCGCGCTCAATCGTGAGGGCTCGTCCACTCTTGATCGGGTCGCTCTCTCACGCTCGGGGCTCTGATCTGGTGACATCACCCTGCAAGTTGGAGCATCAGGGCCTTCTGTGCGTGCATTCGGTTCTCGGCTTGATCGAAGATCGCGGAGTTGTTCGTGCGCGTCACGTCGTAGGTGATTTCCTCGTCGTAGTGAGCCGGCAGGCAATGCAGTAGCACGCAGTCAGGCGACGCGGCCTGCATGAGTTTCGCGTTGACCTGGTACGGCATGAAGAACGCGCGGCGGCGCTCGGCGTCGTCTTCCTGGCCCATGCTGGCCCAGACGTCGGTGTAAATCACGTCCGCGCCGGCCGCGGCGGCCTGCAAGTCGTTCGTCGTCGAGACCTTGCCGCCGGTCGGTTTGGCGAGCGTCTGGCTGGATGCGAGAACATCGGCCTTCGGCTCGTAGCCCGGCGGCGTCACGATCGTCACGTCCATCCCTGCCAGCGCTCCGCCGAACATGAGCGAGTGGGCGACATTGTTGCCGTCACCGCTATAGACGAGCCGTAGGCCGGCGAGTTTGCCCTTGCGCTCTCGGATCGTCTGTAAGTCCGCCAGGATTTGGCACGGATGCGAATAGTCCGACAGGCCGTTGATCACCGGCACGGTCGCGTGACGGGCAAGGTCTTCGATGATGTCGTGTCCGAAGACGCGGGCCATGATGATGTCGACGTAGCGCGACAGGACGATAGCGATGTCTTCGGTCGTTTCCCGCTTGCCCAGGCTGATGTCGCTCGGCGAAAGGTAAACGGCGTGGCCACCCATCTGCGTCATGCCCGTCTCGAAGGAGACGCGCGTTCTCAGCGAGGGTTTCTGAAAGATCATGCCGAGCGTTTGGTTGGCGAACTTGCTCGCGTAGTCGCTCGGCGAGCGCTTCACGGCATCGGCCAGGTCCAGAATGGACACGAGTTCATCGCTCGTCAGTTCGTCGAGCGCGACGAGGTTGCGCCCTTTCAATGCTGTTGTCATGGATGCGTCTCCGTATCTGGGTTCATCACGAACCCGGGCAATCCAAGCCGAACGGCCCGACCTCCGCTTGCTCGCTTCACGCGCCGCGCTTCGGCACTGTGATAGCAGGTCAAGTCACCGCGAGAATAATGAGCAAAGCGGGCCGGTAAGCCGAATTCTGTCCCCGGGCGTCGTTGCCTTCGCTCGGGCGGCGACCATTTCTCTGGGCCGATCGGTTGCCCGTCGGCTCAAGCACCCTACCCGCGGCGTTGTTGTCGACCTGTCGCCAGGCCGACCGCACGAGACGGGCCGTCTCGCGGAGCCGAAGCTCCCTCGCCGCCTATGTGGGCTTGCTGGCGGTGGGGTTTGCCCTGCCGCGGTTGTCACCAACCGCGCGGTGCGCTCTTACCGCACCATTTCAACCTTACCTGTGACGGCTCGCGCCGCCCATCGGCGGTATGTTTTCTGTGGCACTTTCCCTAGCATCACTGCCGGTGGCCGTTAGCCACCACCGCGCCCTGTCCAGTTCGGACTTTCCTCCCGGGGGGCGAGCCCCCAGGCGGCCGCCTAGCCCGCTCTGCTCGATCGGCATTGTAGCTGTGTAAACGGTTTGTAACGACCCTCGTCCGCTCCGCGCTCGCGGCCTCAGCGATCAAAGCGAGCCGGGCAGTCCTTCGCCCCGGTTGATCGACCCGAATCGCCCGCAATGAAACCGGGGCCGAGGACGGCCCGGCTCGCTCGAAGGCGTCCGATAGCCCCGATCCGTCTTACCAAGCGATTCCCGTCCGGCTATATTGATCCCAACACGACACCGCTGCCACTCCGCCAAGGAGCCGCGGGCTTCACCTTGTAGCGACGCAGCGTTGTCAGATTAGCGGTCGGGCTGGCCAGTTGCCCGCGTGTCAACACTCGTTCGGAGCATCGAAACCACCATGGCGAAGGGTTCGAATAGAAACAAGCGTCAACAATCCCCCCAGCAGTCCGGCGAACCCAAGAGATCGCCGGGCAATGCCAAACCGGCCGCGCCAGACGCGCGGGCTATCCCCGGCCTGCATTTTTCACTGGGCGTGGTCTTCCTGCTCGTGGCGGTCATCAGCTCCCTCATGCTCGTACTCGACCACTTCGGCGGCATCAGCCTGCCCGGCTGTGGAGCGGGGAGCCCGCGTGCCGAGGCCGCTGCCAGCGTCTGGGTGACGCTCGCGATAGGCGAGAGCCCCGAAA
>CAYYPB010000428.1:0-3018 GCA_964473405.1 uncultured Planctomycetaceae bacterium | reverse complement strand
CCGCCGACAGCGTGCCGGCGCTCGTCGCGGCGAAGGCGAAAGCCGTCGTGGTCGGCCCCGCTGGGCGGCGCACACTGGCCGTTGAGAAAATCGTCACGGGACCAGGCACCACCAGCCTCGTCAGGGGCGAGATCGTCGCGGCGATCGTGTTGTCGAATCGACCGGCGAAGTCCGGCGACGCGTACCTGCGTTTTATCCCGCGTAGTGAAATGGACATCGCCGTTTGCAGCGCTGCTGTCAGCCTGACGCTGGGGCCGCGCAACATCGTGAAACAGGCACGAGTGGCGATGGGTGCAGTGGCGCCGACTGTCGTGCTGGTGCCGAAAGCAGCGCGGGCTATCGTCGGCACGCATCTTGAAGATGCTGCATTAAGGAAACTGGCGGCGGCCTGCGAGGCGGCCTGCGCACCCATCGACGACAAGCGCGGGACGGCGGAATACCGGACCGAGGTCGCGGCGGTGCTGGCACGGCGCACAGCAGCGATTGCCTACGACCGGGCCAGGAGAAAAGGATGAAGGGAATAGCCGTTTCCACAACGGTCAATGGCGACGCCGTGGAGTACGTCTGTCACGGGCGCGAGACGTTGCTCGACGTGCTGCGCAACCGCCTCGGCCTGACCGGCGCGAAAGAAGGATGTGGTACTGGCGACTGCGGCGCTTGCAGCGTGACGCTCGACGGGCAACTCGTCTGTTCCTGCCTGGTGCTTGGCGCCGAGGCAGAAGGGCGCGAGATCGACACGGTCGAAGGGCTGGCCGCTGGCGACCGGCTACATCCCCTGCAGAAGCGCTTTTTAGAACACGCGGCTCTGCAATGTGGCGTCTGCACGCCCGGCTTCCTGATCGCGGCAAAAGCCTTGCTCGATGGCAACAGTCGTCCTAGCGAATCCGAGATTCGATATGCGCTGGCTGGCAATCTGTGCCGTTGCACGGGCTACGACAAGATCGTGCGTGCTGTCCGCGCGGCGGCAGGCGACGTGCGGCGGCAGCAAAAGGCGCAGGAAAAACGCAGGACGGCCAGGTAGGACGGGAGTTTTCAAGTGGCACACGACAGCAAGTTCACGCACCAGCAATTCAAACTCGTCGGCACGCGGGTGATGCGTCCGGATGGCGTGGACAAGGTAACCGGGCGTGCGCGCTATGGCGCGGATACGTTCGCACCGGGGCAGCTGGTCGGTGCGATCCTGCGTTCCCCGCATGCGCACGCGATGATTCGCCGTATCGATACGCGCCGGGCGGAGAAACTCGAAGGTGTCAAGGCCGTCATCACAAGCGCCGACCTGCCGGATCGCTCGGACGGCGACGACGAACTCTACAACACGCTCGAGAACTGCATGGCACGCGGCAAAGCACTGTACGATGGTCACGCAGTCGCCGCCGTGGCGGCCAGCGATGCCGAAACCGCGCGCAAGGCGCTCAAACTCATCAAGGTTGACTACAAAATATTGCCGCACGTTACGGACGTGGACGAGGCACTGAAGCCGGGCGCGCCGATCGTCCAGCCGCGAGTGAAGACAAAGGACCAGCCCGGCAAACCGACCAACCTTGCCGGCGTGTCGACCTACGGTCACGGTGACGTCGATGCGGGCTTCGAGCAAGCCGATGTCATCATCGAAAAAAGCTACCGGACCGAGCAGGTGCACCAGGGCTATATCGAGCCGCATGCCTGTCTCGCCAGCGTGGGCCCGGACGGGCAGGGCGAACTTTGGGTTACGACCCAGGGTCCGTTCGCGTACCGCAATGTCTGCGCCACCTTGCTGGGCATGGAGATGTCGCAACTCAAGGTAACATCGTCTGAGATCGGCGGTGGCTTCGGTGGCAAGACCCACGTTTGGGCCGAACCGGTCGCGCTCGCGCTGTCGCGCAAGGCGAATCGGCCGGTCAAGCTGGTGATGAGTCGCGAAGAAGTATTCCGCGCATCGGGACCGGCGTCGTCGACTTCAATCGACGTCACGCTCGGCGCGAATCGGGATGGCCGCATCGTCGCGGCAGAGGCGCGGTTGCGGTACAGCGGCGGAGCCTTCCCCGGCATCTGGGCCGAGATTGGTGCCATGGCGGCGTGGGCCTGTTACGACATCGATAACGTCAAGGCCGTCGGTTACGAGGTCATCGTCAATCGGCCGAAGGTTGCGGCCTACCGGGCGCCGTCCGCGCCGATGGCCGGTTTCGCCATCGAGAGCACAGTCACGCTGATGGCCGAGCAACTCGGCATCGATCCGGTCGAATTTCGTCTCAGGAATGCGGCGCGCGAGGGCACCCGCGCATCCTACGGTCCCACCTACGGCCCGATCGGGATTGTGCCAACACTCGAAGCGGTGCAGAAGCATCCCCACATGCGCGCGCGACTCGGCAAGAACCAGGGTCGTGGCATGGCTTGCGGCTTCTGGTTCAATTTCGGCGGACAGACCTGCTCCGACCTGACGATCGGTGTCGATGGCACCGTTGCGCTCAGCGTTGGCACCGTTGATGTCGGTGGCGCGCGCGCGTCGCTGTCGTTGATCGCGGCGGAGGAATTGGGCATCCCTTACGAGCAGGTCCGATGCAATATCGCGGACACCGCATCGCTCGGCTACAATGACATGACCGACGGCAGTCGTGGCACGTTCTCGTCGGGAATGGCGACCATATTTGCCGCCCGCGAGGCGATCGAACAACTGTGCGAGCGCGCGGCAAAGACCTGGGGCATCGACGTCAAAAAAGTTTCGTGGAAGGACGGCAAGGCCGTTGCCAGGGGTCGGCGAAAGTCGTTGACACTCGCAGAACTTGCGGCCGCCTCGCCCAATACCGGGGGGCCGATTTCCGGCCACAGTCAGCATGTGGCAGACGGCGCCGGTGTGTCGTTTGCGAGCCACATATGTGACGTCGAGGTTGACCCGGAAACCGGGGCGACGAAAGTCGTTCGTTACACGGTTGTGCAGGACGCCGGCAAGGCGGTGCACCCGGATTACGTCGAGGGTCAGTTCCAGGGCGGCGCGGCCCAGGGCATCGGCTGGGCCCTGAACGAGGAATACGTCTACGGTGA
>CAYYPB010000427.1:0-3041 GCA_964473405.1 uncultured Planctomycetaceae bacterium | reverse complement strand
GCCTCCCCGACGTCGCGGGCGCCGCCGCGTAAGTCAAGCAGAACCGAGCCTGCTCTGCCGAACGTCAACGAGTTTCACACGTTCATGTCCGACCATTTGCGTGACTTTTGGTTGAAGATGTATAGGGCGACGGCCGAGGCTACGCCGACGGCTGCAAAGGGGAGCCAGATGTAGTGCGGGTGGTACGTGTCCCACAGCAGTCGCGTGATCTGCGTCGCGTCTTGACCGAGGACCTGTTGAACTCTGGCGAAGGCTTCGCTGCGCGTGACACCGAGCGTCGCCTCCAGTGAACCCGTGGAGCCGTCCCAGTGTTTGGCGAGGCCGGCTTCGGTGTGTTCGGCCAGGTATTTCAAGGAGAGCACGGCCTTCTCGCCCCAGTGGCCATACAGGTAGCCGCCCATCAGCGCGCCGAACCCCTGTCCGATCGCGACGGGGATGTTCACATGGCCCAGGTATAACGCCTTCTTGTCCGGCGGCGCGATCAGGCCGAAGTATTCGTTGTTCTTTGGTCCGGTGAACATCTCGCCGAGCGAAAAGAGCACGATCCCCAGCAAGAACACATAGCCGGACATGGTCCAGCCGGCCACCAACACGCCCCCGGTTGCCAGGGCGGTCCCGGCGACCATGCACGGCAGCCGACGGCGATCGGCCAGAAGATATCCGACGACCGATACGAAGAGCATCACCGAGAACGCGTTGAGGTTGAGCATCTGTTCCTGCGTCACCTGCACACCCCGATCGGTCTGGGTGACCATGAGGTTGCGCACCGCGTCTGGGAGCACCTTCAAGTTCTCGGCTAGCGCGCGGCTGTCTACCCAGTCCACAATGAAGTTCGGATGCAGATCCCATATCTGAAACATCATCAGCCAAAAGCCGGAGAGAATCATAATCAACGCGAACAGCCTCACATTCATAATGTTCGCGATCGTCATGCGAAACACCTTGACAAAGCCGTCGGTGGTGGCCGCACCGGAGGGGATCGGCTTGTAGGTGAGGAGCATCAGGTAGTTGATCGAAACGATCCCGGCACAGCCGTAGAACACCCAGTCCCAGCCGAAACCGTACAGGTAGTGCGCCAGGAACGGCCCGATGAACGAGCCGACGTTGACACACTGGTAGAACAGACTCCAGCCAAACGAGGAGTTCTGGCGCGTGAGCTGTTTGGCGATCGAGCCCTGGATACCGGGTTTGAAGATGGCCGTGCCCGTGGCGAGCGTGAGACAGCCGATCGTGAAGCCGAAGTAGCCGCGCTCGGTGGCCATCAGCACATACCCGATGATCTTCACCGTGATCGACACGAAGATCGTCTTCTTGTAGCCGTACCGATCCGCGTAACCACCAGTGAACATCGGCAGCAGCGATTGCACCAGCGCCCACATCATGTAGATCGTGGCTTTTTGTCCGGCCGTGAAGTGCAGCCCCCCCGGTTCGTCGGCCTGCATGATGTAGATCGGCACGACCATGCGCATGCCGTAGTACGCCAGCCGCTCCCACATCTCCATCGTGTTGAGCATCCAGAACGCACGACCGAGCCGCGGTGTTGCGGGTTTGGGCGGCGGTGCCGGCGTCGTGGGTGCGTCAGACATGCGTGCTTGTTTCGCGTTCGTAGAGATACGGCATTACGCTGCCGCTCAGATCAGTCATCGATCAGCCTGAAAGAACCGATAACTCTTTAGCAAACGAGTGCGTACCTGTCGAGTGACAGACGCCAGACGCCGCGCACTCCAACGCCGGTCACGGTGACGAGCGCCACTTGGATTTGGTTCTTATGTCTGACCATAGCCAGCTGATGGAACAAGCCATCGCAACGTGTCGAGCCGGCATCGCGGCCGGTCAGAGCCCGTTCGGTGCCGTGATCGCCACGTGCGACGGGGAGGTGGTTTGCGCGGTTCACAACACCGTTCGCCAAGACACCGACCCGACCGCCCACGCCGAGATCAACGCGATCCGAGCCGCGTCGCGCAAGCTCGGCACGATGAACCTCATCGGGCATTATCTGGTGTCCACGTGTGAGCCGTGCCCCATGTGCGCGTCGGCCATCCACTGGGCGCGGCTCGACGCCGTCGTGTTCGGTGCCACGATAGCGGACGCAAGCAAGGCGATGTTCAACGAGCTCACCGTGCCCGTGCAGCAGCTCTACGATAGCGGCGGAAGTCACGTCAAGCTTTACCCGCGTGTGCTACCGGAGCGGTGCCAAGCACTCTTCGACGAGTGGCGCGACGGCCCCAACGCCAAGCCGTACTGACCTGCGCCTCCGAGCGCCTGCTGCGGTAGCATTTCCATTTCGGACGTGTTTCCCTATCACGATCGATTGCCCATGCTACGCTTTGGCCGATTCTGTCTTGCAGCCGTGGCATTTGGGGCGTTGCGTTTCCGCCGCGATCCACCATAATCCCGGCGGGCATCGCGGAGGGCGCTGCCCGGTTCGATAGAGAGCTGACTTCGGGCTTGTCCGGGGGTGTTCGCAAGGAGCCGACGACCGTGAGCAATACGATACGTGCGTTGTTTGAGACGGGGCAATCCATCTGGTGTGACAACATCAGCCGCGGCATGATCGACGGTGGGGAGTTGCAGCGTCTGCTTGAGCTAGGCGTCGTGGGCGTGACATCCAACCCAACGATCTTCATGAAAGCGATCACGTCCGGCCACGATTACGACCGGCGTCTTTCCGAGTTGCTCTCGACCGGTGCCGATACGATGGGCGTCTACGAAGGGCTCGTGCTTCCCGACATCGCGGACGCGGCCGACATGCTGCGCCCCGTTTATGACGGCACGCACGGTGTCGATGGCTACGTCAGTCTGGAGGTCAGCCCGAAGCTCGCGTTCGATACGGCCGGTACCGTGGCCGAGGCACGAAGGCTGCACGCCGCGCTCGATCGCCCGAACGTGTTGATTAAGGTTCCCGCCACGCCGGAGGGCATCCCGGCTATCGAGACGCTCATCGGGGAGGGCATCAGCGTGAATGTGACGCTGATCTTCTCGATCGAGATGCATGAGAAGGTGATGGCCGCCTATATCCGCGGGTTGCAGCGGTTTGCGCA
>CAYYPB010000426.1:0-3041 GCA_964473405.1 uncultured Planctomycetaceae bacterium | reverse complement strand
CCGCGCTCGACCGGCGGGCGGTGAACCCGGGGTCAGGGAGAACATCAGTTCGGCATCCCCCAGCCGGCCGAGCCACACGTTGCGTTCGAGACAGCGCACGGCCACGTTCATCTCGCCGGCGTTGTCGATCCACCAGTACGCTTCTGGCGCGTCGAATCGCGTGAGGTCCGTCGAGGGCGGGTCGATCTCGCTGGGATGAAGAGAGACGAACTGCACGGTCGCGGTGCCACTGCAACCGATACTCCCAACCGCGATGCACGCCATCAGAACCGCGAGAATCGTGCGTCGCGATCTGTAGCTCATCGCCACAGCCGTCAAGACTCGTGACCGGGCAGCGCGAACTGCGAACACACCTCAAGCACCTCGCCACGGACCGACTCGATCGGCAACATGTCGCCTTCGGCCGACAGCACGCGATCGATCAACTCGGCGACCTTGCTCATCTCGGCGGTGCCCATGCCGCGCGTGGTCAGGGCCGGCGTCCCGATGCGTAGGCCGCTCGTTTCCATCGGCTTGCGTTCGTCGAACGGGATCATGTTCTTGTTCACGACGATACCCGCCGCGCCGAGCCAGGCCTCAGCCATTGCCCCGCTGACATTCGGGTAGGCTTTGCGCAGATCGACCAGCATCAGGTGGTTGTCCGTCCCGCCCGACACCAGGCACTGTCCGCGGGCGGTCAGGGACTCGGCCAGCGCCTGGGCGTTGTCGAGGACTTGCTGCTGATACACCTTGAACTCGGGGCGCAGTGCCTCGCCGAAGGCCACGGCCTTGGCCGCGATGATGTGCATGAGAGGACCGCCTTGAAGCCCCGGGAACACGGCCGAATCGATCTTCTTCTTCCACTTCTCCTTGCACATCGTCAGACCGCCCCGCGGTCCGCGGAGCGTCTTGTGCGTCGTCGTCGTGACGAAATCGAACATCTCGACCGGGCTGGGATGTAGCCCTGCCGCGACGAGGCCGGCGATGTGGGCGATGTCGGCCAGACACAGGGCCCCTACTTCCTCGGCAATCGCGGCGAAACCGGCCCAGTCCCAGATGCGTGGATAGGCCGATGCGCCGGTGATGATCAGCTTGGGCTTGCACTCCCGCGCCAGTTGGCGGACCTCATCGAGGTCGATCCGGCCCGTCTCGCGGCTGACGTGATAGTGCATGACGCGGAACCACTTGCCGCTGATGTTGACGTGCTTTCCGTGCGAGAGGTGGCCACCGTGGTCCAGGTGCAACGAGAGGATCATGTCGCCGGGCGTCCGCACGGGCTTGTCGGGCTTCTTCTCTCGTTGTTCGGCCTCTCCGAACCGCGAGCCGGGGCGCATCGCCGCCAGAAGCACGGCTTGGTTGGCTTGGCTGCCGGAATGGGGCTGCACATTGGCGTGCTGGCAGTCGAACAACTGCCTGGCTCGATCGATCGCGAGCCGTTCGACGTCGTCCATGTTCTCGCAGCCGCCGTAATAGCGACGGCCGGGATAGCCTTCTGCGTATTTGTTCGTGAAGACAGAGCCCGCCGCCTGGAGGACGGCGGGGCTGACGTGGTTCTCCGAGGCGATCAGTTCGAGCGTGTTCCGCTGGCGATCCTGTTCGGCGACGAAGCTCTTCCAAATTTCGGGATCCTGGCGTGCGATGGGGGTGTCGTTGGCTGCTGTCATGGTGTGATCCTCGGTGTAGTGCAGGCGTCCATCTCGCTCTCGTCGCGTCCGCTTGAGGGACTCAATGTAAGGCCGCGTGGCGGATGGATCAATCATGGCGGTGGGCATCGGGAGATGATCGGTGGTTGACCCGAGGATGCCCGAAAAAAAACCTAATTTGGCAACTGTTCGGGTTGACGCGCCGCCGATGTTAGGCTATGGTTGGGGTGATGCTGCTCGGCGCGTGGGCGGTTCGAGGCTAGGTGTCACCGGGTTCTGGCGATGGCGGCGCGACGGGGTGGGTCGCGGGGGCCCTTGCCGGTGGATGGCGACGCTCGTGATGACCGCTGATGCCCAGAGTGTTCCGTTGTGTTTGCTCGGCCCCGGCGGCGATTACGTCGAGGCCTTGTGTGCTGACGTGTTTTCAGCGGGGCCGAGGAGCAGCACGGGAGCAGTCCGGTCTGGCTCCCGCAGCGGCGTCCCAACGGGCTTGCCGTTTGGCACGTCGCGAATTCGCGATGTTCTCGCGAGACTCCTGCACGCCGTTTGGCCTGCGGTGGTTCGTGTTGATTCGTCGCAGATTGGAATCTACCTCTCCCGGGCGGATACTGCCGCATCCGCGTGTGGAGATCGCGTTTCGGCGGCGGCGGAGGCCATCCGTGCCGGTCGCGGACCGTTGCTCGTCTTCGGTCCGCAGGGACTGGCCGGAAGGCCTTGGCCGCCGCCCAAGGAGTACAGACATGCCACCCAGCCGGAAGAAGCCCGCCGTTCGAGTGAAGAAAAAGAACGCCCCGGCGCGCCCACGGTCTCGTGCGACGCGGGCCACGCGCCCCGCCACGCCGCGCCAGACCGAGATCCTGACCTTCGTCCGGGACTTCTCGCACAAGCATGGCTATTCCCCGACCTACGACGAGATCGCCGAGATATTCGGCATCTCAAAGGTCACGGTCTTCGAGCACCTCACCACCCTCGAAGAAAGAGGTCTGCTCCACCGAGAGAAGCACAAGGCTCGCTCTTTGCAGTTGGCTGATCACCTCCAGCTTCCCGACGAGAAGCCGAGTTGCCTGCCACTGGTCGGACGTATCGCCGCCGGTGCGCCGATTGAGGCCATCGAAGACCATCAGGTCGTGGACCTCGAACAGATCTTCGCGTCCAACCATCGCATCTATGCGTTGCAGGTGGACGGCGACAGCATGATCGACGACCAGATCGCCGACGGCGACTACGTCGTGATCGAAGAACGCAAGACCCCCTACAACGGCGAGACGGTCGTGGCCTATCTGGAGAGTGGCGAGGTCACGCTCAAGCGGTTCTACCGCGAGAAGCGGCGCATCCGCCTCCAGCCGGCCAACCCGGCCTACGAACCGATCTTCGTCAAGGAAGTGGACATCCAAGGCGTCGTTGTGGGCGTGATCCGTC
>CAYYPB010000425.1:0-3046 GCA_964473405.1 uncultured Planctomycetaceae bacterium | reverse complement strand
AGTGATAGCGGAGCCTGGAGCAGACCTGCGGTTCCGTTGGGAGATGCCCGAGCACCGATCGGGGCATGGGAGTCTGATCGCGGAGCACATGCGATGCCTGGTAGCGAGCAACGTGCCGCTCGAGGGGCCGGTGCGGACGGTCGATCTCTTTCCCCTCACGCTCGACTTTCTCGGTATCGAGTGCCCGCACCAAATCGACGGCTTGATGCCATCGGTCGTGGAATCGGCCAACAGATGAATTCCATCAGAGAACGTCTCTTTCGAAAGCGCGGGAACCTGGCGTGGGACGGTGTAGTGCGCGGGACCGGGGTTGTGGCACAGGCGCCCCGCCTGTGGATCCACCGGCGAGACGCCGGTGCCACAGTGGTGGCGGTGCCACAGCAGGCGGCGATCGACCTCCCGGTCGGCCGTCCTTGCTTGCGCCTGTCGTTCAATGAAACGCGTCGCATCACGGTTCCCCTTGGCTGGTTCATTCTTCGACCGTCTGGTCGTCGGCTGTCAGGTTGTGTACGAGGCGACCACCGATGACCACGACCTCGGCTCGGGTCGTCGCGGCCAGTGGCTCGCCGGACCATAGAACGACGTCGGCGGATCGGCCCTTGGCGAGGGTCCCGGCGACGTCGTCGATTTCCAACAGTTTCGCCGGCGTGGTCGTCACGGCCGCCAGCGCTTGGGATCGCGTCAATCCGACTCGCATGGCGTCCATCGCCTGTGGCGGCGGGGCGGCTCCGCCCGCCAGGCCGTTGGCGGATAGTGCCAGCGTGAGACCGCCCTTGAGGATCTCGGCGGGGGCGCTGTAGCGATGTCGCCGTGCTTCGGTCGCGCGATAACCCGACGGATAGTCGAACAGTGGCCCGTAGATCACGGCGACGCCCGCTGCCTTGAGCTCGTCGATGCATCGATAGGCGTCGGTTCCCTCTTCGAGGGTGAACCGCAGATCGAACTCTCGGCATAGTCGCAGGGCCGTGAGGATGTCGTGTTGGGCTCGGGCCTGAATCCGTAGGGGCCGCTCGCCCTTGAGGATGTCCACCAAGACGGGCAGCGCGGCGGCGGGGGGCGTCCCCTCGCCGCGTGTGGCGGGCTGCTCGCCTCGAGCGGCGAACCCGGCGTCTTGGAAGGCCTTGCGGAAGGTCCAGACGAGACCCATTCGTGTGTTGGGCCGACGGGCCAGGTAGTTCGTGTATCTACGGGAAGGTCTGCGATTGCGAGAGCCTTTGTAGATGGGCTCGCGTCCGATGGTGGCCTTGACGCCGTAGGCCTGTCGGACGGTACGCCCCGAGAGCGGGCCGGCCGTTCGGAGGATGGTTCCCTGTCCGCCGATGACGCTCGCCGAATCGGCGGAGACGTAGACGGTTGTGACACCGGAGCGGGCCAGTTCGCCGAAGGAATCGTGCTGGAGATCGAGGAGGTCGAGGACACGCAGGTTGGGGATGATCTCTGAGCGATGCTCGGCTCGATCGTTGGCATCGCGGTAGCCTGCCGTGGCGTTGGCATCAATCAGGCCCGCTGTAATCGTGCCGTTGGGGAGCTCGATGACCGTGGCATCCTCGGGGGCGGTCAGGTCGCGGCCGATCTTGAGGATCTTGCCGTTGGCGATCAGGACCTCGCCGTTGGTGATGACTCTGTCTGGCGTTGCATAGACTTTGCCCGCCTTGAGGAGGATGGCTCCGTCGTCGGACGTTTCGGCGTGAAGGCTCGTTGTCGCCATCGACAGCGTGAGTATCGCGAGGACTAACACGTTGGCTCGTCGGCTCATCGCGCGTCCTCCTTGGTCTGTTCGACCGGCTCGGCTCGATAGACGCGCCGGCCGTCTACGAAGACCTCGAGAATCCGCGAAGACAGGTGCAGTGGATGACCGGAGAGTACGATGAAGTCCGCGTCCTTGCCGACTTCGAGAGAGCCAACGCGCTCGGATACGCCTGCGATTTTGGCCGGTGCAGTGGTGATCGCTGCCAGGGCGTTCTCGGCCGAGAGGCCCTGTTTCATTGCAATCGCGGCGCCGACTCTGAGCAACTCGGGCCCGTAGCGCGGGGCGTTGCTGGTCAGGGCGAACGGCACCTCTTCGGTTTCAAGGAGCTTCGGCAGGCGCGTGTATCGTAGGGGGTCGCTGAACTCGTAGGTCCCGAGGATGAGCGGCTGGCCCAACGACTTGGCCGCATCCATGCGTTCGGCGGCCAGGTTGGCGTGCAGGCCGATGCAGCGGACCGACTGTTCGGCGGCGAATCGGGCGAGGCTGCCGAGGGCCGCCTCGGTGTCGACGTCGACGATGGCGACCGTCTCGCCGCGTGCCCATCTGGCGAAGGCGGAGTTGTCGCGGCGATCCTTCTTCGCGTCGGTGATGCGCCGGCGCAGATTGCTCAAGCCGCCCTGCAAAGATGTCGGCGTTCTGCGCGTCGAGAAGGCCTCGCGGCGAAGCGAGAGTTTGATCGGCCCGCGACCGATGAGTCTGCGCCCCGTGTTGTCGCCCGCCGTTTTGACGACCGCGGTAGAGCCGCCCACGAGGTGTGAACTCGACGGGGCGAGGATCACGGTTGTGATGCCGGCGCGAACGGCCCGGTCGAAGTCGTGGTGATGGCGATTGAACAGGTCGGCGGCGTCAGCCTCGGTTTCGATGGCGTTGGCGGCCTCCGCGGTTAGCCCCAGCGTGCCGAGTGAGACGTGCGGGTCGATGAGGCCGGGGCTCAGAATGGCATGTTGACGATCGAGGACGATCCAATCGGCGGGCGGCTTGGCGTCCGGACCGATGGCTTTGATCTTGCCGCCGTCGACGAGCAGCGCCACGTCGCGGACGAGTTCACCCTTGGCGTTGAGGTAGCCGCCGGCTCGCACGGCGAATCGCTGCTCGGCGGCTACGGGGCGCAGTGCAGCGATGCTTGCAACGGCGCAGGCCAAGGCGATCACCAGTTTGTCGCGACTTAGTGTCAAGACTCTTCGCCTTTGTCCTTTCAGGTTCGCCCCCCGGCAGAGCCGGGGGCTGGGGGGGGGGCAACAACTCGCGTCACACACCGGTAGCATTGTAGTCCGCACACGACGCACACCCTACCCT
>CAYYPB010000424.1:0-3078 GCA_964473405.1 uncultured Planctomycetaceae bacterium | reverse complement strand
GCGCTGCGGGTTCGGGTCGCAGCCGGTTGGTGAGAAGCCGGAGGCCCCGTGTGACCCTTCTGCGTTGTTGAGGATGTCCAGACCCTCGGCCATTCATCTGTCTCCGAATACCGCTCGCGACTCGGCCCGTGGTGACGGGCGAGGCGTCGAGTGCCGCGGGTATCATAGCAGCATTTGCGTGGCCCATCGCCCGGGCGGGGCGGATTTCTTGGGCGTGATCGGCTACCCGACGCCCAGGTCCGTGTTCTGCCAGAGGACGTCGATCTGGGGCTCGTCCGACAGCCAGGCGAACTCCTCGCGAAACCATGCCTTGATGTCCTCGTCCATGAGTCCTTCGCTGAGACGATTCTCCGTGAAGAGGTTGACGATTCCGTAGCGAAATCGATCTCGCAGGATGTCGATGTCCCGTCGGACCATCTCCTTCGTCTGGCCGCGGATGCCGACCATCAGGCAGATCGCGTCGGTTGCGGCGGCGACTTCGTCGATCGAGTCCCAGTGCATGGACTTGTTGAGGACACCGTTTCGGATGGCGTCGTCGAATGTCTCGACGCCGAGGAACAGATGGGTGGGGACGCCGAAGAACCTTCGGGCTTGCTCGTAGTCGCTGCGGTAGGCCCAGTAGGACTCGGTCCAGAACTCCTCGATACCTCTGTCGCGAATGACGCGGCGGATCTTCTCGCGGACCGACAGCGGTAGTTCTTGGATCGAGCCGCTGTTGATGACCATCAGGCGAGCGAACTCGCCCGTGACCTTGGAGAGGTTTTCGTCGGCGATCCGTTCGATCAGTTCGGTGTCCTCGGTGTTGTCGTCGATGTAGTCGCAGAACGCGCACCGTCCCCAGATGCAGGGGCCGCCGCGCAGCAGCAGGACCTCGCGGGCCAGCTTGCCGGGAAACTTGGCGTAGCGGATCAGTGACATCGTCGCTATAGTAACCGACGAACGCAGCGGGTCGACCGCACGGGCCACCGAGACAATCGCGGACTCGATGCCTTGCCCCCGCGTCCCAGGTCGGGTGCCCCCTCCCCTCTGGGGGCGGGGGACTGATTCAGGCCCCGAGTGCGTTGACACTGGCCAATCCGTCCCCCCCCCGGAAGGGGCGGGGCGCCCACCGTATCACTATCCTCAGCCAAGAGATTCTGCTCGACCTCCGATGGATGCGAACGACGACAACGCGACACAGCCTGGCCTCCGTCTGACGGACTTCGTCGATGTGAGTACGCTTCAGACGCTCCAGGACGGCCTCGCCAGCGCGACCGGCATTGCCATCAGCTTCCGCGACTCGGCGGGCTTGGCCCTCACTCAGTCGACCGCCAAGCCTCGGTTCTGCGAGTTGATCTTGGGCAGTGAGGCGGGCGACGCGGCGTGTCGCAGGAGTCACGCCGAGGCCGTGAAACTCGTCGAGGGCGTCGACTCGCCTCGTCTGTACGAATGTCACGCCGGGCTCAGCCAGTTTGTCGCGCCGATCGTGGTGCAGCAGCAACATCTCGGTGCGATCATCGTCGGCGATCGGCCCCGATCGCCGCTCGGCGAAGCGCGCCTAGCCGAACTGGCCGACGCGTTCGGGCTGGACTCGGGCGAACTCTCGGCAAGCGCGCAAGACCTGACCGCCTGGTCGGATCGGCGCATGGCGGCTGCGACATCGTTCGTTCAACAGTTCGCCAGCACGCTGGCGGAGTTCTGCCACAACGCGCACGAGCTTCGCTGTCGAGTCGGCGACTTGGCCATCATGCACGACATCGCGGTCAAGCTCGCCGGGCGCACAGACCTTCAGGAAGTGCTGGACGCCGCCACGCGGCAGCTCGTCAACACGATGGAACTTCGGGCGGCGGGCATCCGGCTTCTCGATGAGGAGTCTGGGCAGCTCCGCATCGTTTCGGTTTGCAGTCTGTCGCCGCAGTATATAGACAAGGGCCCCGTTATCATCGCGGACAGCGCCGTCGATCAAGCCGCCTTGGCCGGGCAGACGCAGTATGTCGCCGATGTGCGGACCGACCCGAGAACCGCCCGTCGGGCAGAGGCTGTCAGAGAGGGCCTCGTGAGTGCGCTGGTGACGCCATTGGCGTGTGGCGGTGAGACGATCGGCGTGCTGCGCGCGTACATGGGGCGAGTGCATCGGTTCTCGCCTTTCGACACGGTCCTCATGGAGGCCGTGGCTTCGCAGATTGCTGCGGCGATCATCAATGCCCGACTTCTGCGCGACGTACGGGAGGCCGCACGGCTCGAACGTCAGGTGAAGCTGGCGGCCGAAGTTCAACGCCGCATGATCCCAGCGCGGACGCCCGACCACGCGCACTATGCCTTTGCCGCGGTCTATGAGCCCCACAGCGAACTCGGCGGCGACTTTTACGACTTCTTCGATCTTCCCTCGGGCGAGATTGGCGTCGTGATTGCCGACGTCGTTGGCAAGGGCCTGCCCGCTTCGTTGATGATGGCATCCGTTCGTTCGACGGTGCGGGCCCACGCCCACCGGATTGCGGGCGTCAGCGACCTCATGCGAGAGGTCAACTTGCGGTTGTGCGAGGACACGCTCAGCAGCGAGTTCGTCACGGCCTTCTACGGCGTACTCAGCGCCGACGGGCGGCGGCGGCGCTACTGCAATGCCGGGCACGAGCCGCTGCTGCTCATGCGAGGGGGGAGGACGGGGTCGCTCGATGTCGGCGGGCTCGTTCTCGGTCTGGACCCTGCGGCACGCTACCAGTGGGGCGAGTTGGCGCTCGAGCCGGACGATCTGCTCGTGCTCGTGACGGATGGCGTGGTCGAGGCGTTGAACTATGACGATGAGGCCTACGGACGCGACCGGCTGGCCGCCTCGATCAAGCTACACGGCTCGATGCCGGATGACATGCCGATCGATCTGACCGTCAAGCAATTGCTGTGGGACGTCCGGCGATTCGCGGGGCTGGCCGTCATGTCGGACGACATCACCATCGTGGCGGCGCGCGTTCGTTGAAGGATGACGGGTCATTCCCTTAGCCTCCGGCTCTGCCGGGGGGGGGGGGGGGGGTGGGGGTGCCCCCGCGCCCCCCCCCCCCCGCGACGCGGGGGTCAGCGGCGTGTGTCTGTGCACACGCGATCGCC
>CAYYPB010000423.1:0-3078 GCA_964473405.1 uncultured Planctomycetaceae bacterium | reverse complement strand
CGGGCACACATGTTTAGGGCTCGGATATATGCCGCCTGAACTGTCATGGACCCGTCGTTGCACCCGATCAACTTGTGAGGCTTGCCGCCACCAAGAGCCGTGGCCAGCACAGGGAGATCCCCTTCGAGTGCATGAACTTCACGCTTGCCAGCCTGCCGGACCAGTTCCACACGAAGTGCAACGATGCCGACCTCATCGAGACAGTCTTTGCTGCAATCCGACGCGGGCGTGATCATCCTGAGCTCGGCGAATCGATGCAGGATCTTCTCTCAGAAATCCAAGCGATCAAACATCGCTATGTGGAAGTGGTCACCGAAGCATCCGGACGGTTGCTCTTATTCCAGCGTAGAGTGCGATCCACTCCGCGTCGTCACCGCCGCGCGGGCTGACGCCAACGGAGCTTCTGCGGTGGTTCGACCGTGTGACGTCGCGTCCACGGCGCTGCGCACGGATGCGGCGATGCCTGTGGCGTCCAGGCCGCTTTCGGCGAGTTGGCCTGCTCTTGAACCGTGGGAAACGAATCGGTCGGCCGGCATTCCCAGTAGCGTGACCTCTGAAGTGTCGAGGCCCATCTCTGCTGCCGTTTCCAGGACGGCCGATCCGAAGCCGGCCGAGATGGAGTGTTCCTCGGCCGTGAGGACCGGCCCGCCTCTTGCGAGGGCCTGCGAGACCATCGGCTTGTCGATGGGCTTGGCAAATCGGGCATTGACGACGCATAGGTCGATGCCATCGGCGGATAGTAGCTCGGCTGCGTCCAGTGCGGGGCGGCAGGTCGATCCGTATGCCAGAACTGTGGCATCGGGTCCCTCTCGTAACAGGACGGATTGGCCCAACTCGAACGGTCGGCGCGTTTCGGCCGACAACAACGGCTCCGGCACGGTGTCACGCGGATAGCGAATGGCGCTGGCCGTGTTGAGTTTCAGCGCCAGCCGCAGGGCTTCGAGAACCTCGTCGCCATCGCCCGGTGCCATGAGCGTCATGTTGGGTAGGGTACGAAGGTAGGCGATGTCCAGGAACCCGTGGTGGACCGGACCGTCGCCACCGACGAGGCCCGCGCGATCCATGCAGAAGATGACGGGTAGGGCCTGCAGCGAGACCTCCTGAAATGCCTGGTCGAAGGCCCGTTGAAGGAACGTCGAGTAGACCGCCACGATGGGTCGCATGCCGGCCTTGCACATGCCGGCGGCGATGTCGACCGTGGCGCTCTCGGCGATGCCGCCGTCGAGGTAGCGATCGGGGAACGCCTCCGCGAACGCGCAAAGGCCCGTGCCGTCGGGCATGGCGGCTGTGAGGGCGCAGACGCGTTTGTCTTCTTTGGCCACTCGCAGAAGCGCATCGCCGAAGGCCGAGGTATAACTGCGACCGCTGCTCTGGATGGAGACGCGCTGCCGCTCGACCTTGAACGGTTTTGGGCTGTGGAACCGCGTCGGCTCGGCCTCGGCGAAATCCGCGCCCCGGCCTTTCTCGGTGTGCACATGCAAGAGGACCGGGTGGTCTACGTCCTGAATCCCCTCGATCAGTTCGACGAGATGGCCGACGTCATGGCCGTCCGTCGGTCCGACGTAGACGAATCCCAACTGCTCGAAGATTTGGTGCGGCGAAAGCGTGGCCTTGAGCCCCTGCTTGATGTGGTCGAGGGCGTCGAACGTGGCCTGGCCGACGAGTGGGATCTGGGGCAGAAAGCTCTTCACGCCCTTCTTGAGTTCCTCGTAGGTTCTGCTCATGCGGAACTTGGCGAGATGCTTGGCCATGCCGCCTTGGGTCGGTGCGATGCCCATCGAGTTGTCGTTCAAGACGACGAGCAATTGCCGGCGAAGGGTGCCGGCTTGATTCATGCCCTCGAAGGCCACGCCGTTGAAGATGCTCGCGTCGCCGACGACGGCTACGAGACGGTTGTCGGCACCGGTGAGCGTCGCACCGCGAGCCATACCGGTGGCCGTCGCGATGGCGGTGCCGGCATGGCCGACACTGAACAGATCGTATTCGCTCTCGGCGATGTTGGGAAACCCGCTGAGTCCGCCGGCCTTGCGGAGCGTGTCGAATCGATCGTTGCGGCCGGTTAGAATCTTGTGGACATACGCTTGGTGCCCGACGTCCCAGAGGAGGCGGTCTCGGCTGAAGTCGAAGACGCGATGCAAGGCGATCGTCAGCTCGACGATGCCGAGGTTGCTCGCCAGGTGGCCGCCTTGTTTGCTCACGACGCCGATGATCCGCTCGCGAATCTCCTGCGCGAGCCGTTCCAACTGCGGCGTAGACAACTCACGCAGGTCGGCCGGGGATTGGATATTCGGCAGGACGGCGTCGGTCACTTGTGTTTCCCTCGGGGGTTGCTCGGGGCTCATCTGTTTCTCACGTTTTTCGCTCGATGGCGTAGTGCGCCAAGGCCGTCAGTCGCATGCCTGCTGGTCCGAACGGTGCCAGGGCCACCACGGCTTGCTCGACGCGTTGAGCGGCGATGCGCCGGCTCTCGGCCTCGCCCACAGCACGGGGCATCGTTTGCTTGCCAGCGGCTTCGTCCTTGCCTGTCTGCTTCCCCATCGTCGCGAGCGTTCCGGTCACGTCCAACAGATCGTCGGCGATCTGGAAGGCCAATCCCAAGGCGTGGCCATAGCCCGAGACCGCCGCGATCTGCTCTTGAGTGGCCTCGGCGGCCAACGCCCCCAAGCGGCAGGCCGATTGGATCAATTGGGCCGTCTTCGCGGCGTGGATCGTCTCAGTCGTGGCGGCATCGGGCGGAGCAGCCTCGGACTCGATGTCTCGCAGTTCGCCGCCGATCATCCCCCCACCGCCGGTGGCCGACGCGAGTTCTAGCGTCAGGGCCCGGGCCATCGCGGGGTCGGCGACATCGCCGGCGATGATCTCAAGCGCCAGAGCCATCAGTGCGTCGCCGGCCAAGAGCGCCGTCGCCTCGCCGAAGACCTTGTGACTCGTCTCGACCCCTCGGCGGTAGTCGTCATCATCCAACGCCGGCAGGTCGTCGTGGATCAAGCTGCACGTATGGACGCAATCTATCGCCATCGCCGCCGGCATAGACGCAGACCGGTCCCCGCCACAAAAGACGCAACACACAACGATCTG
>CAYYPB010000422.1:0-3095 GCA_964473405.1 uncultured Planctomycetaceae bacterium | reverse complement strand
AGATTCCGTTCCCGCAGCGCGACTTGAATCTGCGCACCGTAGACCCCGAGGCGGGGGAGCGTCTGGGCGGGCCCGCTCCGCCACGGTATGACGGCGCGTGCGCTCGCCTCACATCGGCGCTGTGCCCGACTCGACCCGGGAGCTCAGGGCGGCCGGCACGCGGGCGAGCCAGTGGCTGGCGGATCGGTCCGAGGCGATGAAGCTGATCGGGCGGTAGCCTTCAGCCGTCAGCCCTTAGCCGTCAGTTCCCAGCGTCGCCCCCCCCCAAAAAAAGCCCACGGCCGGCGGCCGTGGGGGAGGCGGTGCCCGCGCCGTTCCACTCGATAGTCATCGGATAGCGAAGCCCTGTGAAGTCTCGTGCGTCCACCGCTCCTCAAAGTTTTTCTTTTTTATCCACTTGTCGATGGCTGGGCGCAGGGTAGGCTGCGCAGCGCCGACGGGGTCTCGCGGCCGCGAGCCTCTCTAGACAACTGTAGATAACAAAGCCCGGCGCATCGCCGGGGTTCCCAGCGGAGAAAACGACATGGGACTGATTTCCGAGCTTTTCGACAAATCCCCTTTCGAGCCCCTGCGGTATCAGTTGCAGAAAGTGCGGGACTGCGTGGATCTGATCCGCCCGATGTTCGAGGCGGTCAAGAACGAGTCCTTTGACGAGTTGGCCTCGCTGACGCAGAAGGTGTTCAAGGCCGAACACGAGGCCGATGTGATCAAGGACGAGATTCGCCAGGAGATCCCGCGGAGCTTCTTCCTGCCGGTGTACCGCGGTGATTTGCTCGGCTACCTCAAGCTCCAGGACGACATGGCGGACTCGGTCGAGGACATCGCTTTTCTCCTGACGCTGAAGAACCTCAAGCTGCCGGCCAAGTTGAAGGATGAGCTGACGGCCTATGTCGATACGATCCTCGTGGTGTGCGACCGTTGCTATGAGATGAACGATCACATCCGCGAGCTCGTCGCCGCCGGTTTCCACGCCGACCAGGCCAACGGCGTCTTCGAGATGATCAAGGCTGTGGAGAAGGCCGAGTGGGAAGCGGACAAGGCACAATACGCCATCAGCAAGTCGCTCTTCGCCCTCGAGGACGAGATCAAGACGACGGACCTCATGCTCTGGTGGCGTGTGTTCCTGGAACTCGGACGGCTCGCCAACGCGGCGGAGAACACGGCCGATCGCCTGCGGCGGATGCTCTCGCAATAGCCGCTCGCTGAGTTGACAACACAACGAAGGTATTTCGCGACGATATTCTTGGATGAGTCCCCCGACGGCTTCTCGCCAGACGAGCAGCCGGCACCACAGCCGAGGACAGACAAATCAGCGACACTCTTCTCTTCGCACAGAGCAACTTCTGGGACATGAGTCCGTACTTCATTGCCGCAGGCGTCCTGGCGATCGTGATGTTGTTGTGGGACACGATCGAGGTCGGGCGCAACGACGCCGCCAACATCGTCAACGCCGTCTTCGGCTCGCGCATCTTGTCAAGGCAATGGGCCGTTCGCGTCGCCGGCATGGGTGTCATCCTGGGCGCGTGGATGGCGTCGGACGTCATCGAGACGGCCCGAAAGGGTATCTTCACGCCCTCGTCGTTCTCCATCGAACAGGCGCTCGCGATCTACATCTCCGTCTATATCGTAGACACGATCCTGCTCTACACCTATTCAGCCTTCGGTATGCCCGTCAGTACGACGATGACGCTCGTGTTCGAACTGCTCGGCGCTGCGCTCTTTCTCGGCTTCCTCCGAGACGGCGATCCCGCCAACGCGGTGAACTGGGGCAAAGCCGGCAAGGTCATCGCCGGTATCGTCTGCTCCATCATTCTCTCCGGCGTGATGGGCTTCTTCCTACAGAGGGCTGCGCGCGGCGCGATTCGGGAGAAATGGTCTAGTCTGACCATGTTGCTGCTACACGGCGGGTGGATTGGTGGCGGCCTCATGGCCGGGCTTTCCTATTTCATGCTCGTCAAGGGCATGAAACACCTCGGTGTCGTCAAGAACCTCAAGAAAACTGTCCTCGCGCAGGACTACGGCCCGATTCTCGTTGTCATGTCGCTGTGGGTATTCTTCGCCATCCTCATTCACCTGTCGCTCGTCATCTATCGAAAACGCGCGGCGCGATTGCTGTTTCCTGTCATGACCGTGATCGGCATGGTGGCTCTGGCGTTCGCCTTTGGGCAGAACGACCTGGCCAACTGCGCTTCCCCCGGGCTTGCGGCGATTGCTCTCCTCAAGGGACATCTCAACGGTCTCACCATCGCCGACATCAACAAAGTGCCGATCGACTCGTGGGCCCTGCTCGGCTGCGGTGTCCTGCTCATGTTCGGCATGATGTCCAAGAACGCCCAGCGCGTGACCAGGACGGCTGTCAGCGCCGGCAGTGCGGGCGACCATGTCGAAGTCTGGGCTCCCCGCTGGTGCATTCGAGTGGCCAACTATCTGATCAGCAGGCAGCGAGCCGCCCCGTCCCTGTCGCCGGCCATCACTAAGACGCACCGAGGCAAGACGCTGCACTACGATCCGCTAAGGGCCTGTGTGATCGTCTGCGTCTCGGCATGTGTCATCGCGACCGCGTCCGGCCTGGGGCTTCCCGTTTCGACGACCTATGTGGCGTTTTCGGCCGTTGTCGCGACCGGCATGGCCGACCGAGTCTTCGTCCGCGGCGACGCGGCTCTGAAGCTCGGCCGGTCGATCTGGGTTGTCTTCTCCTGGTTTGCAGCGGCGGGCATCGCCACGATTGCCGCCGGCGTGACGTGTGTCATCGTCTATCGCGCATACAACTGGGGTGTCGGCGGTGCGGGCATGGTCATCTGCGTGTTGGCCAATCTCCTGCTTCGGCGCGTCGTCAAGCGCCGTGCCGACGCCCTCGAAGCTCGCGTCCATCGTGAGGCCGAAGAACGCATGTTCCCCGACGACTTCTCGCGCGAAGACGAGTAGGACGCAGCGCCGCGGTCAGCGCTGCGACCGGAAGGGAGCGCCTGTGGCGAAGTAGCAAGATACTCGCGTTCGCCAGACAGGGGCTCCCCTTCGGGCGCCGCGCTGCTCTCGCCCCGCAAACCGCACCCTGAGCATTTACACCTCCCACCCGCCAGGGGGCGAGCCTTCGG
>CAYYPB010000421.1:0-3098 GCA_964473405.1 uncultured Planctomycetaceae bacterium | reverse complement strand
GGGTGGGGGGGCGCGCCCGGGCCCGGCGCCGCAGACCGGGGGGGGGTGGGGGAGCCGCAAGAGACTCGACGCGATGCCGGGGTCCGTGCTGAGCAACTCGACGAGTTTGTTGTAGTCGCAGTTGGCGTCTTGCGTCATCTCGAAGCAGCGAGCCGCCACCATCGGGATCGATGGGATGGACGCGGATCGCTGGATTGCATCGAGTGTTTCCGAGTGCATCGTGGTCATCCCCGAACGCTGCGACGCGGCCGCTCCCATACGCATCGCCACCGGCCCCATCGGCGCGGCGGTGGGGTGGCTTGACGAGTTCTCCGTCGGGGGTCCGAGATACCGACGTTCGAGATGATGGAGGAAAGAGAGACACGGAGGCCGCCCCCCCAAGCGACCTCCGCGTGTGTTGATTGATGTCGAAGTCGGCGGGCCTCGCGGCCGATCGCGCCTCGTGCCCAGGCGAGATCGGCCGCGTTTTCAATGCCTGCCCCGTACTCCGTACGGTGAGTACCACCCTTGCGGTGGGCCGCTCCGCGGCAGTACCCATATCGGTCGATCCGATAGCTACATGAGTTATGTTGTGGCGTTTCTCGGCGTCGGCGGATTGTGTTGGCCGCGATGGGGCTTCCGATGCTTGTGAGCGTGGTTTTGCGAGGCCGCCGAGACGGGCCCCCGACATCATCGGCGGCTTTGTGTGGCGGGCGCATCCAAAATACAATGACGGCCCCACACAGGGCGGGCCCGAGGAGTTCCCCGACGCTCGGGTCGGCCGGCACGATTCAGAAAGGCTCTCAGATGAACAAGTACGTTCGCACCGCAGCGGTCGTTGCTCTGGCCATGATGCTCGCCTCACCGGTGTCGGCGTCGCCCAAGATCGGCGACGAAGCCCCCGCGATCAGCGTCGCGAAGTGGATCACCGAAGCGCCGCCCGTTCTGCCGGGCGAGAAGGGAGCCGACAAGCATGTCTTCCTCGTCGAGTTCTGGGCCACATGGGTTCCACAATGTGCCAAGAGCATCCCGCACATGGCCGAATTACAGGCCAAGCACAAAGCCGACGGGCTCGTCGTCATCGGCATCAGCAACGAAGAGCCCGAAACGATCCAGGCGTTCATCGATCAGAAGCTGAAGATGCCCTATTGCGTCGGCAGCGATGACGACATGAAAACGTCGACGGCTTGGGTAGATGATATCGAGACGATCCCGCATGCGTTCCTGGTCGACAAGACAGGGACGGTCGTCTGGAGTGGGCGTCCCGACGCGGACGCCGCGACGATGGACGTTGTGATCAAGGATGTGATCGCCGAGAAGTACGACGTCGAGGCGGCCAAGAACGCGGCGGCCACGAAGCGGAAATACAAGGCGTTGGAGGTGGACTTGCAGGCCGGCTACGCCGCGAAGGATAAGGAGAAGGTTTTCAAGACGGTGGACGCGATGATCGCGTTGAGGCCGATGGAGTTGCAGTCCTACCTGAGCAAACGGTATTTCCTAAGAGAGTTCGATCGCGCGGATGAGGTGCCGGCGATCGAGACGATCATCGAGGCACGGTTTGCCGATTCGATCGAGCAGCTTCGGTTTCTCGTTCAGGTCGAATTGAGTGCGCCGCTGACGAGCCGCTCGCCAGGCTTGATGTTGCGCTGCGCCGAGCGCATCAACGAGTTGGGCAAGGGCCGCGATCCTGAGTCGCTGGCGGCTTTGGCTCGCATCCAGTGCGAACTCGGCCTCGTCTCGGCCGCAGTGTCGAACCAAAGCGAGGCCCTCAGCCTGGCACCGGAGGACGAGGTCGAGCACTACAAGAAGCTGCTGACGTATTTCCTGGCAGTCAAGAAGCTCGCGAAGGAACGCCGCGGCGGGGGGGCATTGCAGAAGAAGGACAAGTCGTAACGCGTTCTGGACTCTGCCTGTTGTGTCGTCCGCGATCAAAGCCGCGACCGTGAGGGAGCGCTCGGCGTTCGGTCGTGGGACACGGTATCGAACAAGGCGGATGTGTGGGCGGGACGGTTGTCCTCATCTGCGCGGCCGTGGGCTGAGGCGCCCACGCCCTGAAGGGGCAGCAACATGACAGCCCAGGGAAGAATGCAGTGCCGCCTCTCCGTCGGTTCACTTGACCGTCGTGCGCACACGCCGTATGCTGCCGCCCATGACTGACTCAGCGCCGACGCTCGAAATCTACTTCGGAGACAATCTGCCGATATTGCAGCGGGCGTCTGCCGCCACTTTTGACCTGATCTACATCGATCCGCCCTTCAATACCGGAAAGACTCAGGCGCGAACTCAAATCAAGACCGTTCGGAATGATGATGGGGATCGCGTGGGTTTCAAGGGAGAGCGCTATCGCACCGTCCGCGTCGGGAAGAAGGCATTCGCCGACCACTTCGACGACTATCTCGCGTTTCTAGAGCCTCGTCTGGAAGAGGCGTACCGGCTCCTGAAGCCTAACGGGAGCTTCTTTCTGCATCTTGACTACCGCGAGATCCACTACGCGAAGATCCTCCTTGACGGGATCTTCGGCCGGGACTCCTTCATCAACGAGATCATCTGGGCATACGACTACGGCGCTCGCACGAAGAAGAAGTGGTCGGCGAAGCACGACAACATTTTGTGGTATGCGAAGGATCCGAAGAGCTACACATATCGCTACGACGATATCGACCGCATCCCGTATATGGCACCTGGACTCGTGGGACCTGAGAAGGCGGCCAAGGGCAAGACTCCTACGGACACATGGTGGAACACCATCGTAAGCCCAAATGGAAAAGAGAAAACCGGCTACCCAACACAGAAGCCCCTTGCGATCATCGATCGAATCATCCAAGTGCATACGAATCGCGGCGACCGCGTGCTTGATTCATTTGCGGGCAGCGGAACGCTCGGCGAATCTGCCGTTCGGCATGGTCGAAGCGCCGTACTCGTGGACCACAACGAAGAGGCCATGCGGGTCATGGCCAAGCGGCTTGCGTTCGCTCAACCCACGTTCCACGGATGGGAGCCCTCCCCGACTGATCTCCCGGAGCCGACGCTACTCAATGCCATTTCCACTTGATGCCGGACTATTACTAGTGCTCTGACGCTACTCGATTGATGGGTAGAGCCGTCGGAGCTTGATTCGA
>CAYYPB010000420.1:0-3104 GCA_964473405.1 uncultured Planctomycetaceae bacterium | reverse complement strand
TCTCTGTGTGCGTGTGCTCACACGATATGGCGCGAGCAGGCGGCGTCTCTGCTCGGCTGCGATCCGAGCGAAATCGTATTCACCGCCTGCGGCACCGAGAGCGATAACGCGGCTATCAACGGCACTTTGGCGGCCGTGCCCAACAAGCGCAAAGTCATAACCACCCGAGTCGAGCATCCGGCCGTATTGACGGTTTGCCGAGAGCTTGAGAATCGCGGCTACACCGTTGTGGAGCTGGGCGTCGACGGCCAGGGCAGGCTCGATCTTGCGGCACGTCGGCCCGCGGACGCGGCGAACAGCCTCATTTCCGCTGAAGGTTTCGTCAGTCTCCATTGACGAATCTGCTTTCGCAACCGATAGTCCCGCTCGATGACATGTCGGCGGCGTCTCGGTGCGTTCGCGTGCGTTGGCGGAGCGTTCGGCGGCCCGCCAGCGGCAGACGAGCGTCGACCGGGAGACAGACGATGACCGCACAGTCACACGTTGGTTCGTCCATGTGGGCCTCATGCATTCTGATCGCGATGCTGCTCGCGGCGACTGGCCCGGTGATCGGACAGGATCGCATGGCGAGCCAGGATGTCTCAGGGGACGCTGTGCAGCCTGAGCGAGCCTGGATTTGCTTCGCCTGTGGCGAGGATTTCGCGAGCGTCGTGCCGTACGGACACGACGGGGATCATCCGCTGTGTCAGACGTGCTGCCAGAAGCGGAACGCCGCGCGGTCGGAGCCCGAGCCTTTCGACCTCCTGACGACCAAACGGCTCACCGGCGATTGGTGGGGGGCGCGGACGGCCATGGAGGACGCGGGTGTCACGTTCTCCCCGTTGCTTATCGCGAACTTCCAGCAGAACTTCCACGGCGGGCTCAATACGCAGAACGCCCACGACATCACGGGCAGGTTCTTCTACAACGTGCAGCTCGACTTTGGGAAGATGGGCCTGATTCCGAACGCGACATTCTTCTATCGCGCCAAGCAGGAATGGAACAACGGCATCCGCGGTGATGTCGGCACGACGATTGCTCCCTACTCTGGCTCGGGTGCGCCGGGCAACCATTTCTACAACGATAGGTACCCGATCCTGACGGACAAGTGGTGGTACCGCCAGCGATTCTTGGACAACCGTGTCGAGATCCGCGTTGGCAAGCTGTTGAACGTGGCCGACCTGTTCGACAAGAACGCCGTCGCCAAGACGTACAGCAAGCGGTTCATGAACGCGGCGTTCGATCACAACCTGACCGTCCCGGGTGCCAAGGGGTTTGGTGTGTTCGCCAAGGTCTGGCCGACCAACTGGCTGTACCTCCAGGCCTCGGCCATCAACGCCGATTCGAGGGGTACGCGCTGTTTCGACTACGAGCGGGTCTTCGACGGGCACGCCCACTACATGGGAAACTGGGAGTTCGGATTGAAGCCGAGGCTGCACTCCACGAAGGGCGCGCTGCCGGGCAGCTACCGATTCGGCTGGTGGTACAACCCTCGCATTCGAGCGAGGTTTAGGAACACGCTCGGTGGTCAACTTGTGAATAACGAAACCGGTAGCGGCGATGTCGGCTGGTACGTCAGCTTCGATCAGATGTTGTGGCGCGAGAACGGCGATCCGGGGGACAGGCAGGGGCTGTCCGCGTTCTTCCGGTATGGCTATGCCGATGGTGAGCTCAACAGGCTTGCCCATACCTGGAGCATCGGCGCGGTCTATGTCGGCCCGATCCCCAGCCGAGACGCGGACAAGGTCGGCTTCGCCGTGGCCCAGAGTATTCAGTCAAACCAGTATCGCCAGCGCGTGGATTCGCGCGCCGACCGCGAGACGGTTTACGAACTCTTCTACTCCATTCGGGTGACGCCTTGGTTCGAGATTGCGCCCGATATTCAGGTGATCACCAATCCCGGCGGTAGCGCGGATGTGCGCGACGCGTTCGTTGCGGGGCTGCGTGCCAAGATCACGTTCTGACGAGTGCGAGCGCTGCTGTGCCGGCCGTCCGGTAAGTGGGTGCGGCGGCGCGGGTGGCCCGGCGCCGGATGGGACGACAGGCTGCTCTCGATCTGATCGAGACGTCGTCGTCGGCTGCTCTTATCGGGCGGGGGTGGACGGCCTGATCGCATGACCGATGGGCTCCGAATCGTCTTGACCCTCCCGCGAATGTATTTGACGTTTCTCCCGGGCAGTTTCCTGTAGGGGGCAACGTCAATGGTCCGCGGAATCCTCGCATTCTCCTTGATCCTGGCAACCGGCTGCCAGAGCAGCAGCTCGTTGATCTGGCAGGAGTCGCCGGGCGTCTCGGGCGAGGCGGAGGCTCTCTTGGGCCGACGCGCCGCCTCGGCGTTCGAGGGCCGGTTCGGCGGTGTCGTGCCCTACGCGCTCGCTACAGACAGAATGGATCGCATCGGACGTCGCCTGGCGACCGCCAATGCCGAGCTGGATCGGCCGTGGGAGTTTCGGGTCTTGGCCTCCGATAAGATCAATGCCTTCTCACTTCCTGGCGGCCTGATCTACATCACGCGAGGGCTTTACGAGCGACGGCTCGGTGACGACACCGGCCTGCTGGCGGCGGTCGTCGCTCACGAGATGGGGCACGTCGTCCGACAGGATAGCATCAAGCGGCGTGGCCCGGGCACGCGAGAGGCACTGAACCGCGAGGTATGCGCGGATCGTTGTGCGGCGCGCTATCTTGCAGAGGCGGGCTACGGCGCGCGATGTTTGGACGACTTGCTGCGTTTGATTAAGGACATTCAGCCTGAAGGCTGGGCGGCGGCTCGTCTCGAGGCCCTGGCGGGGCTCGGCGATGCGCGATCAACTCGTCGTGGCGATCGTGTGGCACGACGCTAGTGGAGGATCACAGTTGATTGTGCGGGTTCATCCCGCGATGAGCATCTGTGGCACCGGCGCCCCGCCGGTGAGACCACAGGCGAGACGCCTGTGCCACACAGACGCTGGAGTCTCGTCAACCCGCGGAATCAAGCGTGACGGAACGCTAGCCGTTTGCGATGTCTGTCTGATCCCGAAGTGGGCCGCCGGCCGGGGACGCGACCAAGGTCCGAGTGGTCCCCGACACTCATCGGGTCCATGACAGTTTCGGCGGTGAGAATCCGAGCCCTGAGCGCAAGCGACGGG
>CAYYPB010000419.1:0-3106 GCA_964473405.1 uncultured Planctomycetaceae bacterium | reverse complement strand
CCCCGGGCCAACCATGTTTGGGGGAGAGAAAGTATGCGCGGGTCGGGGCCGACAGGCACGGGACCGCCCACCCCGTCCTGCCCCTATCCCTCGACGACGTGCGCAATGTCGTGCCCACGGTCCAGGATCACATCGGCGAGCCGTTCGCCGACAGCTCCGCCCTGCCGACCTACCTGCTCAGCAAGCTGACGCGCGAACATGTCACGGTCGCTCTGAGCGGCGACGGCGCCGACGAGATGTTCGCCGGCTACAACCGCTATGCCGCCACCACGCTCTGTGAACGGTTCGGCTGGTTCACCCGCACGCCGTTCTATGGGCCGAAGCGATGGTTCATCGAGCGGCTGCCGGCCAAGCGCGAAACGCGACTCGGCGGCATCTTCAGCATGATGAAGCGAGCCATCCGTTCGATGGATCGCCGTCTGCCCCATCGCTATGCCAACTGGATGCGAACATCGGACGACCGGACGCTGGCGCGATTGCTGCATCGTCCGGAGACGATCGGAGCCGCCGTCGAGGATATCGCGAAGCTTCTGTGGCAGTATCGCGGTGAGCCGAAAGCAGACAACGATCTCAATCACCATCTGCTGACCGAGTGGCAGCTCTCGTTGCCGGACGACATGCTGACGAAGGTGGACCTCATGTCCATGGCCCACGGCCTGGAAGTGAGATCGCCGTTTTTGGACTGCCGCCTCGTGGATCAGGTATTCCCGATGAACTGGCGATGGAAGCTCAACGGCTGGCAGAAGAAACATTTGCTCATCGAGGCGTTCAAGGGCGATCTGCCGCCGGAGTTGCACAATCGTGCGAAGAAGGGCTTTGAAGTGCCCGTCGGCCCCTGGCTTCGAGGGCCGTTGCATTCGATGGCCGTCGATCTGATCCACGCCGACCGCACATTCTTCGGCACGATCCTCAGCAAGGGGGGCGCGCTGCAAACGCTGGAGGAACACACCACCGGCCGAGCCGACCACAACTTCTGCCTGTGGGCGCTCGTATCCCTGCTCGCCTGGCAGCAGAAGCACGCCCCCAACGCGACGGTCGCTCAGTAGCGTTTCGGCTCCTCGGGCTCCCGCCTTTGTAGCGTTCGGCCCCCGTGCCGGGCGGATGTCCCTGATCAGAGCCGCGACCGTAAGGGAGCCCACATCGTTCCATTACACGGGCTCCGCCATTGAGCGGAGGGCGCTCCCTTACGGTCGCGGCTCTGATCACACCGCATGACGAGACACGCTCCCTTTCAAGTTGGAAGCGTGCCTCGCCCGAACACGTGCTCTGGATGTGCCGAGGCTTCTCTCTTGCACTGTCACGGCCGAATGTGCAGGACGAGGATGGCCGACTCTCCGGCCTTCCAGCCACTGGGTGCACTAGCGAGAACGACGCAGTGTCCTCGGTTTGTGGAGACAGTTGTCTTCAGGTCGAAGACCCGATCCCGCTCTACGATGGCGAGCCGTCAGGGGCCCGGATCATCCATGAGAGCAAGCGAGGCGCCGACGCCACCAGCCAGTCACCCGACTCCGGCAGTGGCGTGCGGACCGTCCACTCCAAGTGCCAAGCCGAGCGACGAGCCTGCGAGCATGTCCGTGTGTGTTTCTCGCCCAATGACCCGACGGGCCCGGCCGAACATATCGAGTGCCCCCTCCACAACATATCGGCGGGCGGTATGTCCATCGAATTCGACCGCGCGATGGCAATCGGCACCGCCGCCACTGTCAGTTACATGACGATCAGCCACCGCCCCGTTCACATCACCTGCACCGTGTGCCACTGCGGTTCGCTCGACAGCGGACGGCATCGACTCGGACTCCGATTCGCCCGGCGCATCGGCGTCGAAAAACGCAGACCCGCGAAGTTAGCCCCAGGCCGCGACGTATTCCCAAGACTACGCCCCCGCAAGCTCCGCCCCATCGAGTCGGCCGAGGGCTGAGGCGCATGTTCCTCACGCCGGTCTTCCCAATTCTCCATTCTCGATTCCCAGTTTGACTCCCCCCTCGCCCCTGCGGTAGCCTGCCAGCCGTCTATCGAACCTCGGAGGCTTCCCGGTTGTCGCAAGCGCTGATCGCCCCATTCAAGTTGGTCCGGCCCGCCCAGTGGGTGAAGAACGTTTTCGTCCTCGCGGCCCTCGTCTTCGGCGTACACGCCGATGACCCGGACTTCGGTGCCAAGCTCATCGAAGCCGCCGCGGCCTTCGGCATCTTCTGCATGCTCTCCGGTGCCGTTTATGCCTTCAACGATCTGCTCGACTACAGAGAAGACGCGATCCACCCCACCAAGAAGAACCGGCCCGTCGCCAGCGGGGCGATTTCACCCGCCTTCGCCGGCGTCATCGCCGTTGGCCTGGCCGCCGGCGGCGCGTACGCCTCCCTCCAACTGGCCTCGGGCTTCGCCCTCACGGCCGTCGGCTACCTGCTTCTCAACATCTTCTACTCGCTGTGGGCCAAGCGTCAGGCCCTGCTGGACGTGATTATCATCTCGATCGGCTTCGTGCTTCGGGCCCTGGCCGGGGCGCAGGCGATCGAAGTTGAAGTGTCCGCTTGGTTGGTCGTCTGCACGTTCACGCTCTGTCTGTTCCTGGGCTTTGGGAAACGTCGCTGTGAACTGGCCGTGCTGGGGACGAACAGCGAAGCGGCCAAGCATCGCGCCTCACTCTCCGAGTACAGCCTCGAGCTGCTGTCCCAACTGCTCTCCGTCAGCGGCGCGATGGCCGTCATCACGTTTCTGCTCTACACGCTCGACCCCCACACGCCGACGCCGCCGTCTCTCGTGTTCACCACGCCGCTGGTTTTCTATGCGATTTTCCGATACGCGATGGTCATCGGTCGCGGCGACCGCACCGGCCCCACGGACGTTCTGATCAAGGACCGCCCGTTTCTCATCACGGCCATTCTCTGGACGGTGATCACGCTCGGCCTCATCTTCGCGCAAGACCACGGCATCAACCGCTATCTGCCGAAGCTGCGATACCCCGGCTCCCCGCCAACGGTGGTGGCGCCCGCCGCGCCGGAGAACTGGTGAGAGGGAGGTATCAGCTATCACTCGTCGCCCGCACCAAGTATCCCTTCCTCCTCTGTGAATTTGGATACCTCCAAGCCTTCCAGCCCACCGAGCATGTTGG
>CAYYPB010000418.1:0-3116 GCA_964473405.1 uncultured Planctomycetaceae bacterium | reverse complement strand
GCGCCGAGTCCCCCGGCCTGCGGCGGGGCGAGACGCAGGGCGAGCCCGGCCGTACTGTCCTGCGGCTGGCAAAGTCCCTCGATCACGACGGAAAGGCCAGCCGCGGCGGGGGCCTCCCGCACACTCACCGTCTCGCCATCAGGGCCGGCGGCGGCAGTGAGCCCGTCGGTTGCGAGACGATCGATCAGGTCGCCGACCTCGGCCTTCATCGTGTTGGGCCGCAGCACGAGCGCCGGTCGGCGCTGGCCCGCGTCACAAACCTGTCGGCACGGTCCGGGTTTCAGCAGGCGGTGCCAGCGCTCGACGAGCCACGGCGGGTGGCTCGTGACGGCGACCAGATGATCCAGCGGCTTCCGGGATGGGTCGGGAAAGGTGTTCTCTGCGAACAGCCGCCCGCGCGCCGCGTCGATCGGCAAGTAGCGGCGAGCATCAGGCGTCTCGGGGCGGTTGATGACTTCGCCACGGCTCGTCGCGATCTGTCGCAGGATGGCGTTGACGGTCGAACCCGTCCCCCGGCCGTGCCGCTTGGCTTGGCGGACGGCTTGGTCCACGGCCGCGTGATCGGGAATGCGGTCGAGCCAGCAGAGTTGATACACCCCAAGCGAGAGAATCACGCGGACGGGGACGCGGAGGCCCAGCCAACGGCCGCGATAGAAACGAGCGGCGATGTGTTCGCACGTCAGGCGGTGGCCGGAGACGCCGATCGTAAACTCGGCGGCCAGCGCCGCGTCGGCGGGGCTGAGGCTGTCGGATGCCTGTGCCCGCTCCAACAGGTCGTGGCAGAACGCCTCGCCCTCGTAGGTGCTGACGAGGATTGTCACGGCGCGGTCACGCGCGTCGCGGCGGATGGTGTCGTCGGTCGTCATCGAGTGTACCTTCACGCCTCGTCTTGCGGGCTAACGAGGCTCCAACCTCTCTGTAGCACCGGCGTCCCGCCGGTGGGACCACAGGCGGGACCACAGGCGGGACGCCTGTGCCACAGCTATGCACGGCACGTTGAACCCACAAAACGACGTGCGATCACGCACTACGGTGCCTCGATGGGCCGTAGCCGGTCGCCCGGTTTGACGCGGCGACCGTTGACATAGTCGCGCCACGGCATGAGGCGCCCGCCGGCGGGCTTCACTTCCACAATTGTCAGTTCTCGGTCCGGCGTCTGGACGGCCATGACTTCGGTGATCCGACCGAGCTCGTCCGTCGATGCGGCAGGGCGGGCCAAGCCTTCATAGGGCACAGCACGGGCGAGCGTCACGAGCTCGTCTCGCCCGCCGTCGGCCGACTGGAATCGACACGTCGCCCCAGGCCACGACCACAGCCCGTTGATTCGATTGGCCAGCGGGCCGGCCGGCATGTCGAAACGGATATGCCCGTCGGCCTTGCTCAACTTCGGCGCGAGCGTGACCTGCGAAGTGTCTTGGATATCGCCGGGCATGCCAGGATCGGCTTCGAGGAGCTTCAGCCCCTCCCGGACGGCATCGCAGCCGATCCTGGCAAGGCGATCGTGCAATTCAGAGGCGGTCTCGTCGGCGCCGATGGCCGTGCGACGCTGGATGATGATCGGCCCGGCATCCATCCGCTTGACGAGCCGAAAGAGCGTCACCCCCGTCTCCGCGTCGCCGTTGATGACGGACCATTGGATCGGAGCGGCCCCGCGCAGCGCGGGAAGCAGCGAGCCGTGGAGGTTGACGATGCCGACGGGAAAGGCCTCAAGAATCTGCTTGCCAATCTTCTGCCCGAACGCCGCGACGTAGGCCAAGTCGGCGTTGAAAGCCAAGAGCTCCGCGACTACATCCGGCGCGTTGACATTCTCCGGCGTGAGGACGGGAATGCCGGCTTCGAGCGCGACGGCCTTGAGCGGCGTGGGCAGCGGATCCTTGCCGCGGCCGCGCGGCCGGTCGGGCTGCGTCACGGCGGCGACGATCTCGTGACCGTCCCCGGCGATGGAGTCAAATGTCGGGATGGCAAATCCGCCCGACCCGAAGAACAGGATGCGCATGGCAAGTCTCGTGGCGTTGCGGGCCCGATTGCTGCCGGGCGCGTTGTCAGAGGTCGCTACCGAGCGCGGCCTTGGTAGTCCTGCTGGAGTTTCTTGATCGCACGCCGGTTGGCGATCTTGTCGGCCTCCGACATGCGGTCGATGATGAGACGGCCTTCGAGATGGTCGGTTTCATGCTGCCAGACTCGGGCGGCCAGGTCGAAGCCTTCCATTTCGAATGACTCGCCGTCGAGGTCGCGTGCGGTCATCTTGCACTGCACGGCACGCCGGACATTCACCGTGCCGTCGGGAATCGACAAGCAACCCTCCTCCCCGACGGCTGCGCCCTCGAGGTCCGCTAACTCGGGATTGACGAAAACCATGTCATCCTTGGGATCGCCCGAGACGTTGCAGACGAAAAGGCGGATCAGCACACCGACTTGCGGCGCGGCCAAGCCCACACCATCCGCTGCTCGCATCAATTCCAGCATCCGCCGGGCCATGGCGGTGAGCGACGCATCGAAAACCCCGACGGGCTCGCAGTGCTTCCGCAGGCGAGGGTCTGGATAACAAATGATCTTCAGCTTCTCGGCATTCACATTGGCCAAGGCGGATACTCCCCAAAACGCGGCGCTGCGCGTTAGAATAATCATAGCTTCACGAAGGCGGTCCGCAACCGCGGGCCCGGTCAAGGCTTGGACTGCGGCTTGACCGACTTGGGGGCACGGCTAGACTAACGCGGCTTCTCCAAGCGGCGATCGGTGTCACGACGCGCGATTCTGGACAAATCGAACATGGCAGAGCACGAGAACAAGGGTGGACCGTCGGTCGAAGACGGCGCGCCGCAGGATCGCCTCGTCGGCTCGGAGACCGGCAAGGCCCGTGCGCGCAAGCTGTTCGAGCACGCCCTCAAGGCCGAGGAGACCCGTAACTACGACTACGCGATCGAACTGTACGTCAACGGCCTGGCCTCCTGGCCCGACGCCATCGACGAGGGGCTCAAGAAGCTGCGCGTCGTGGCGACGGCTCGTAAGCTCGGCGGCGGCAAACCGGCCGGTTTTCTCGTCACACGGAAGTAGCCGATCAACGGGAAGGAGGGGGCAGGCAAACCGAGCACAGCACCGCGCCTCATCGCGCTCAC
>CAYYPB010000417.1:0-3123 GCA_964473405.1 uncultured Planctomycetaceae bacterium | reverse complement strand
AATGTTCCGCAATCAAAAATGAAGGCATTCAGGACATCCTCGATACCATCGACCTCCAGGCGCAAATCATGGAACTCACCGCAGACTTCGGCGATCCCGCCCGTGGCACCGTCCTCGAAGCACGAATGGTGGAAGGCCGTGGCCCAGTCGCAAATGTCCTCATCCGTGACGGTGAAATGAAAATCGGGGACTTCGTCGCAGCAGGCCGCGCCTTCGGCAGAGTCCGCGACATGACTAACGATCGCAATCAAAGAATCACCGAGGCGGGCCCGTCAACACCAGTCGAAATAGGCGTTTCTCATGAGAATTGGGTCGAACCCCGCGGCTCTTCCGCGCGAGGACGATGCGGCGATCTCTCCGCAGCCAGTGTAGGGCCGCCCCCACCACCCGCAAGCCCGGAGCCCCCCGAAAACGCCCTCAAGGCCGCGCAGCCAGCCCACAAGTCCTTGACAGCCCAGCAGCTATCGGTTCAACTGCGGGATTCGCCGCCTGACGCTCGATACCGCCTCGCCCATCGGTTTGGGTGAGTCGGTCGGCCTGCGGCGGGACGGCGAGCATGCGATCTCTGGAGGAACTCAGAGCCGACATCGACGCGTTCGACGCCCAGATCGTCGGCCTGCTCAACGCTCGCGCCGAAGCAGCCGTGAAGATCGGCCGGATCAAGGTCGACACCAGCACCGGCGTCTTCGCACCGGACCGCGAACGGGCAGTCATGGACCGCCTCGCGACGCTGTCGCGGGGCCCACTCTCGAAGTCGTCATTGCAGGCGATCTATCGGGAGTTGATGTCGGCCTCCTTCGCACTGGAGACGCCTCCACGCGTGGGTTATCTCGGTCCCGATGGCTCGTTCACGCACGCGGCGGCGATAGGCAAGTTCGGGGCATCGGTGGAGTACGAGCCGCTGCTGGACATTCGAGGCATCTTCGACGGCATGTCTCGCGGTCACATCGACTACGGGGTCGTCCCGGTGGAGAACACCTCGGTCGGCGGCGTTGTCTTGGAATCGTTGGACGCCTTCTTGGATCACGACGTCGCCGTGTGCAACGAGATCCGCCGGGCGATCCACCACAGCGTGATGGCCAAGTGCCCTCTGGAGGATGTGCAACGCGTGTATTCAAAGCCCGAGGCTTTGACGCAGTGTCGCAACTGGCTCACTGAAACAGGATTCGCCGCCAAGGCCATCGCCTCGCCCAGCACGAGCGAGGCGGCCAGAACGGCCGAACGAGAGGATCACGCGGCGGCGATCGGCAGCGTGCTGGCGGCAAAGCTATACGGCCTGCAAGTGCTGGCCGAGAACATCGAGGACAACCCGAATAACGCCACGCGGTTCCTCGTGCTGGGCAAAGAGCCGGCCAAGCCGACCGGCGACGATCGAACCAGCCTCGTGCTGGTCACGGCTCACAAGGCGGGCGCCCTGGTAAACGTGTTGCTGGTCTTCCAAAAGCTGGGCGTGAACATGACGATGATCACGTCGCGACCCAGCGCGAAGACGGACGCGGAGTACAACTTTTTCGTGGACCTCGACGGCCATGCCGAAAACGAGGCCCTGGCAAGGGCCATCGAGGAAGCGAAAACGCACTGCGCTTCTCTCCGAGTCTTGGGTTCGTACCCGAAGGCGAACGAGGTAGTGACAACATAGCGACCGACGGATCGGCAAGGATGTAGGCGAGACCCGAAAGGAGACGCGATGGCAAGGCGGCCGTTCATAGCAGGCAACTGGAAGATGAATCTCGATCTGCCGACCGCTCGTGCGCTCGTTTCCGGAGTGCGCGAGCAGATCAACGGATCGCCGCCGCTGGACATCGCGGTTTGCCCCACTTCGGTCTATCTGTTCCCGATGGCTCGGGCCGTGGCCGATTCCCCCATCGCGATGGGCGCTCAAAACTGCTGGCACGAGGCCGGCGGCGCGTTCACGGGCGAAGTCTCCGCAGCGATGGTCAAGGAGACCGGCTGTAAGTACGTCATCCTGGGCCACAGCGAACGACGACACACCATCGGCCCGACCGGCCCTGATGGCCACATTTTGGGCGAAAGCGACGAGGTCGTAGCGGCCAAGACGACAGCCGTTCTGGCGGCAGGGCTGACCCCCATCGTCTGCGTCGGCGAAACGCTAGACGAACGCGACGGCGGTAAGACCGAAGCCATCCTGACGCGACAGATCAACGGCGGACTCGCCGGCCTGGACGCCGCCGCGGCAGCGGGGATTGTCATCGCCTACGAACCCGTCTGGGCCATCGGCACCGGCCGAACGGCCACACCCGACCAAGCCCAGGACGCCCATGCACATATCCGCGGCGTTCTGGCCGAGCGGTTCGGCGGCGGCGTCGCCGATGGGATTCGCATCCAGTACGGCGGTAGCGTCAAGCCGGACAACGCGGAAACACTGATGGCCTCGCCGGATGTAGACGGCGCGTTGGTCGGCGGTGCCAGCCTCAAGGCACCCGACTTCGTGGGCATCATCGAAGGTTGCATCCGAGCAAAGAAACTGGCATAGCCCCTGCCGGGCTGTCGGAACAACACTAAGGAACTGGACATGCTTGCACTCAGCTTCATGGGAACAGTGGTATCGATCGCAATCATCGCAACGTCGCTCCTTCTGATCGGATTGGTCCTCTTGCAGAAGAACCGCGGCTCCGGCTTGTCCGGAGCCTTCGGCGGCGTCGGCGGGCACTCGGCCTTCGGGACCAAGACCGGCGATGTCCTGACCTGGGTCACGGTCGGCCTCGCCGCCCTGTTCCTGGTTCTCAACGTAGCCGGAAACTTCGCGCTCCGTGCGCCTGAGGAGCTTCCGACCGAGCCGAGCGCCGACGTCGCGAAAACGACCTCCGAGACAACCGGCGACGCCGCCCCCACTGGGAGGGCACCGATCACCGTGACGCCGACAAACGCGCCTGCAGGCACCACGGCGAAGCCGCTGGCACCGATCAACGTAACGCCCAAGCCTGCAGGCGAGCCGCCCAAGCCCGTAGGCGAGCCGGCCAAGCCCACAGGCGGCTAGCAAGCAGCATCTTCTGGACTCGAGAGCCACGGGCTTTCCCGGCGCGCCGGGACGCGGCCTCCGATGGGCGAGTGGCCGGAGACAGCCAACGTGTGGCACCGGCGTCCCGCCGGTGGGATCACCGG
>CAYYPB010000416.1:0-3134 GCA_964473405.1 uncultured Planctomycetaceae bacterium | reverse complement strand
TAGCTCGGGACGACGACACGGGCGATGCGTGGCATGGCACCATTCTGCCGTGCCCGCGCATCCCACGTCAAGAAATCAGTATGGTGTCCCTCGATTTAAGACATCCCACGTCAAGAAATCAGTATGGTGTCCCTCGATTTCATAAGTATGGTGTCCCTCGATTTCATGTCCCTCGATTTCACCCGGCTTTGTGTGGCTATCATTCTCGCCTGTCGAGGCCGATGTGATTCCCACTGATGCCCGGACCGAACGTCACCGCCCGGTTGAGAGTTATCACCATGATCGCAAGTATTGCTGTCGCAATGATCCCGATGGCCGCCATCGTCGCCACGCCCAAGGAAGCCATGAACGCCGAGCAACATGATCCCATCGCCGATCCGAAGGCCGTTGTCACGATCGGCAAGGCTCGATTCACCGTGCTGACGCCGCAGCTCGTTCGGTTGGAATACGCTGCCGATGGCGCGTTCGAGGATCGGGCGTCCTTGGCGTTCGTGAATCGCAAGACGCAGGTGCCGAGCTTCAAGGTCGATCGTCGCGATGATGGGCTGACACTCCGAACGGACAAACTCCAACTGCGCTACCAGGACGATGGCAAGCCCTTCGACGAGAATAACCTGGAAATCACACTTGTATTGACCGGCAAGCCGGTCACATGGCGGCCTGGCATGAAGGACACGGGCAATCTGCTCGGCACTTGCCGCACGCTCGACGGCGTCTCCGGGGCATCGGCCTTGGAGCCCGGGCTGATCTCCCGTGATGGTTGGGTTCTCGTGGACGATTCCAAGCGACTGCTGTTCGATACGAGTAGCGGCCGGCCCTGGGCGGCGCCGCGCGCTGACAACGGCGCGACCGACTGGTACTTCTTCGGCCACGGCCATGACTACAAGGGGGCGCTGACCGACTTCACCCGCGTGGCCGGCCGCATCCCCGTGCCGCCGCGCTACGCCTTCGGCGTCTGGTGGTCGCGCTATTGGGCCTACTCGGACAAGGAGCTGCGTCAGCTCGTGCGCGAGTTCGACGAGCACGATGTGCCGCTGGATGTTCTCGTCGTGGACATGGACTGGCATCTCGATGGCTGGACCGGCTACACCTGGAACCCCGACTACTTTCCCGACTATCGAGGCTTTCTCGATTGGGCCCACGAGCAGGGCCTCAAGGTGACACTCAACCTGCACCCGGCCGATGGTGTGGGCAAGCACGAGCAGCAGTTCACCGCCATGGCCAAGGCGATGGGCGTCGATCCGACGACCGAAGAGAAGATCCCCTTCGATTGCACGGACCCGCGTTTCGTCGATGCCTACTTCAAGCTGTTGCATCATCCGTATGAGAAAGACGGCATCGACTTCTGGTGGATGGACTGGCAGCAGGGCGAGGAGACCAAGATCCCCGGCCTCGATCCGCTGTTCTGGCTCAACTATCTCCACTGGGACGACATGGCGCGGCGCGCCGACGAGACGGGCAAGCGGCCGTTGATCTTCAGCCGCTGGGGTGGGCTCGGGAACCATCGCTATCAGATCGGCTTCTCCGGCGACACCTTCTGCAACTGGTCTTCGCTCGCGTTTCAGCCCTACTTCACCGCGACAGCCGGCAACGTCGGCTTCGCCTATTGGTCGCACGACATCGGCGGCCACCAGCCCGGCCCCGTCGATCCGGAGTTGTACGCCCGATGGATTCAGTTCGGCGTGTTCAGCCCGATCCTTCGTACGCATACGACCAAGAACCCCAAGGCCGAGCGGCGCATCTGGGAGTTCCCGCCCGAGGTCTTCGACGCGGCGCGGAAGGCGTTTCATCTGCGGTATGAGTTGATTCCGTACATCTACAGCGCGGCATGCATGTCATACGAAACGGGCCTGCCCCTATGCAGACCCTTGTATTTGGAATGGCCGGAGATAGAAGAGAGTTACACGCATCCGGGCCAGTACATGTTCGGCGACGCGCTGCTCGTCGCCCCCGTCGTCGAGCCCGCCGACCCGATCAGCGGCTGCGCCCAAGTCCACGTCTGGCTACCGCCGGGCAAGTGGACGCATTGGTTCACCGGCAGAAGGTACACCGGGCCGGGCGACATCAGGCTGCTCGTACCGTTGGACGAAGTACCGCTGTTCGTGCGAGACGGCATGTTGATTCCGGCTGCGCCCAAGGGCAAGCGCGCCGGCGCGCGCCTTCCCGATCCGTTGACCCTCTATGCGGCCCTGCCCTGCAATGACGATGAGCACCCAGTTTGGCTCTATGAGGATGACGGCATCGCTCCAAGTTACAGGCGGCACGAGGGCGCCGTGCGAGCACTCGCCGGTACACTCCCCGATGAGTCGGCCCGCACCGTCTACATCTCAGGTGCTGTCATGCCCGATTATCCCAAGCCGCCGGAGGATGGCGTGTTCTTTGTGGATGCACCGGAGAGCAGAAGCTACGAACTCAGGACGCGAGACGCCTGGCCGCCCAAGGAAGTACTCCTCACGCAGCACACCGAGTCGGAAGTCAAGTCCGACGCAACATCACTCGAGTGGAGTTACGATCCGGATTCCCTAACCATCACCGCCAGAACCCCACGCATCCCCTTCAGCAATGGGGCGTTCTTCACGATCAAACCTCACGCTGGGCAGACGGACCCCCTCCTCACCAGCGGCCTTCGCGGGCAGCTTCGGCTGCTGGCCGACATCACGCAATGGCTCGGTGACGACACACCCCCCAGCATTCGGCAGGTCGAGGCCGTCAAAGAGCAGGTGCGGCAGCGACCGGCCGAGGCGGCGGCGCTCATGCAGTATGTGCCGGACCACTGGTTGGACTTCATCGATGATGTGGCCGACCTGGAAATCGACGCCGATCTCAAACGCAGAATCCTCATTCGCCTGCTCGGACTCGTCGTCGATCTGCGCGTGGAGGCCGACGCCGAGATGCCCGGCGGATTGATCGTGCGGTTCGATGTGGTGCCTACCATGAAGATCGCCGGAGCGCAGGGCCTCGCGGGCGCGTTCAGCCTGACGGTCAGCGAACCGTGGAAAACGACCGGCACAGCGGAGCAGACCTTCTCCGGCCTGTCAGAGGACAAGCCGTTCTCGACGAGCTTCCGGCTCCCCGACGGCCGGGCACCGCCAACGGCGCGCGGCCCGCCCCCGCCCCCCGCGCGCACAGGGAAG
>CAYYPB010000415.1:0-3139 GCA_964473405.1 uncultured Planctomycetaceae bacterium | reverse complement strand
GGGTGGGCATTGCCCACCAAAAAGGTCGATGCCGGTTCCCCCTGCCCCCGTAGCGGAGTAGGGTGGGCATTGCCCACCAAGAAGGTTGATGCCGGTTTCTCGTGCCCGAAGTCGGCCCGTAGCGCCAGCCCCGTATGTGCTCAGCGTGTCCAACGCGTTTGTCAGAGCCCGGAGCGCAAGCGACGGGTGGCATGCTGACCGCTCGCTCGCGCTCGGGGCTCGGACCAAGTCCATCAGCGGTCGTGTGGGTCCTCAACAAAGTAGGGTGGGCATTGCCCACCAATGAGGGTCGATGCCGCGAACGAAGGAGTGGTGGGCGGTGCCCGGCCTACGCGCTTCGTGCCCGCCGCCCCCCGTAGCGTCGGGCCTTGTGCCCGACGTCGGCGGACGGACGACCGCGGAGACGACGCCGAAGAAGGTCCGTGGTCTACGGAATCAACGAAGAGATGAATGCCTGTATGTCTCCGCCGTCGGCCGTGCCGTCGGTGTTCATGTCGGCGGCGCAGGCGTGGGCCGGGTCGGTGTCGACGCCGAGGAGCACGTCGACGAAGCCGGCCAGGTCGGAGAGATCGAAGACGCCGTCACCGTTCATGTCGCCGAGGAGTCCGCCCGGCTCGTCCGTGATCCTGCCACCGTCGAAGGAACCGGGCCTCATGAGATGGCCGGCGACGTACATGTTCAGGCCGTTGAGGTTGAGCACGGCGCCGGTTTGGATGGTCAGGTTGTCGCAATAGACGGCCTCGACCACGGTGGGGCTGTGATTGGCGGCGCGGTCAACCAGGCTGACACGGGTGCCCGCGGCCAGTTCGATGTCGGCGAAGGCGAAGTCGTCCACTCCGCCGGTCGGGCCGGTATCCGCGCTGGCGGTCTCAAGCGTGGTCCAACCGTTGAGCGTGCAGGGCTGGACGGAGGCCATCTGCCCGCGGGTGAAGGTCAAGAGCGAAGCCGGCGCCCAGGACCAGCCGACCGGTGTCCCATCGGTCAGGCGATTTGTGAACGAGCCGGCGAGCGTCACGGAACTGCCGATGATGACCGTCCCGCCGTCTTCGACGATCAGGTCGACGGCGGTCAGGCTGGAGTTCAGGATTTGCAGCGTGCCGTTCTGACGCACCGTGACCGGGCCGTTGACGACGCCCACGGAGCTGTTGATCAGGCTCATGGTGGCCGTCAGCCCCGCGCCGACCTGCTGATCACCGATCGTCCAACCGCTGGCGTTCAACATCGTCGACATGTCGGCCTCGATCAGGCCGGCGAAGTTCGTGGCCCCGCCGAAGGGCACGACGTCGATCGGCCCGCAGCCGTCGATGGTGGTGCCGATCACGCCGTCGCCGACTTGCATGGTGCCGCCGATGACCATGATGCTCATGGCCGCACCGGGCGGGTCCTCTGTGAGATTCGCGAAGACGTTGATGGTGCCTTGGTTGGCCAGGTACGAGCCGCTGCCGGTCATGTCGGTTGCGATACGTAGTGTGCCGCCGTTGGTCGCTTGGGCCGTGCCGTTATTCACCTTCGCACCGGGCGGAAAGATGATCAGGTCCTGGCCGGCCATGTTGGCGTCGATCATGCCCTGGTTGGTGACGCCGCCGAACACGACGCCGGCGCCGTCGATGATATGGTTACTCGCATTGGTGAACGACGACTTGAAGTTCCCAAGCTGGGCGACGGTCTGACCACCGAGCCGGACGCAATCGTCATTTCCACCATCGCCGGCCAGGGTGCCGCTGCCATCCGGGGACGGCGACAGCAAGGTGCTCTGTAACCCGCCGGGCGCAATCGCCAAAATGCCATTGTTGATGATCGTGCCCCTGAAGCCTCCCGTTTGGCCGTCCGGGACGACCACGCCCTGAACGTGGACGTCGACCAGTTCCGCGCCGCCGATCAGGTGGATCACGCTGCTGTGTCCCACGGTTCGGGCGATGCCGCCGGTGACGATACTGCCGTTGATCTCCAGAACGCTCTTGTTCGAGACCTCACCCGGGCCTTCCACGCCGTCGGTGGCCTCGAGGATGCCCCCGCCGGTCTGGTCGATCGCCGGGGCGTCGAGAACGAGTCGTTCGCGGTCGGTCGCCTGGAAGATACCCGCATTCTCGACCGCTCCCCCGACTGCCAACGTCCTGACGTCGGCCCCGCTGCCGTCGCCTACCAGTACGGTGGCCCCGCTCGAGAGCGTGAGACGGTCGATGGTCGGCGAGATGTCCAGTGTGACCTGCGACCCCATGTCCGCGATCGTCACCGCGTAGGTGTTCTGCAAGCTGTTGTCCGGCACACCGGGACCGAAAGGACACCAGTTATCCACAACGTTCCAGACATCGACGCCACCGATCCAACTGCTGGCGACCTGACCGGAAAGCGGGCACTCATCGGGAACCCCGTCGAGATTGCAGTCGAGTGAAAAGCCGGACGAGATATCGCATTCGTCCGGAATCGCGTTCCCGTTGCAATCTTGGCTGGTACCGGCATCGATGTCACATTCATCGGGCACGCCGTTCGCGTTGCAGTCCGCGCTGGTACCGGCATCGATGTCACATTCATCGGGCACGCCGTTCGCGTTGCAGTCCGCGCTGAGGCCGCAGCCGGGCACGTCGCAGAGACCACCCGTGGCCCCGCAGTCGAGGTCGCAGTTGTCGGGGATGCAGTTGTTGTTGCAGTCCAGCGTGATCTTGAAGGCGTTGTCGGTGCCTGAGCCCGTCACGTAGGCGTTGCCCGCGGCGTCCACGGCGATGCCGAAAGGACGATCAAGGGTATTGCCCGCGCCGTCACCGGTCGCGCGGATGATCCTGGTAATGACCCCGGCGGGCGTGATCTTGAAGGCGTTGTCGGTGCCTGAGCCCGTCACGTAGGCGTTGCCCGCGGCGTCCGCAGCGATGCCGCGAGGGTCATAAAGGTGACTGAACCCGCCGCCGCCGGTCGCGTCGATGATCTCGGTGATGACCCCGCCGGGCGTAATCTTGAAGGCGTTGTGGCTGTCGCCACCCGTCACGTAGGCGTTGCCCGCGGCGTCCACGGCGATGCCGTTAGGCTCAACAAGCAAATTGCCCGCGCCGTCGCCGAAAACGTCGATGATCTCAGTGACAACCCCGCCGGGCGTGATCTTGAAGGCGTTGTCGCTGTTGAAACCCGTCACGTAGGCGTTGCCCGC
>CAYYPB010000414.1:0-3142 GCA_964473405.1 uncultured Planctomycetaceae bacterium | reverse complement strand
GCCTGGGCGCAGAGGATGTGAGGCGCGTCGGTGTGGGTCTGCGCAGTGGGATCTACGTTCAGAAGAACATGCGGATGACCCTTCATGTTGCCGGCGTTGCCGGGGCGGGCGAAGTGCTGCGAATCAGGGTGATCGTTCGTCGCTGCCAGATGATCGACCACAAGCCGACGTATCTCGTCGGTCTGCAGTTCGCCGACGTGGAAGGGCCGGACGAGCAGGCGCTCCTTCGTGCCGCCGACGCAGCCAAGCGGGAGACAGCGGAACCTACAACGGCGGGAGCGTCCAGTGGGGCCTAGTCCATGCAACGAGTTGCGCGACCAGTTGCTTTCCGGGGGGATTCTGACTCCGGCGGAAGTCGCGAAGGCGGAGCTTCAGGCGGCCGAATCAGAGAGCGATCTCGCCACCGTCCTGCAGAGGAACCACACGCTGACCGACACGCAGATCAACGCCCTGTCCGCCATGCGGCTCGGAGCGCCTTACTGCAATGTCTCGGACTTCCTGCCGAGACTGCAAAACGCCGAGCTGATCCCCGAGGAGCTCGTTCGGCGTCATGTGATGTACCCGCTGTTCGATTTTGACGGCGTGATCACGTTGGTCATGGAGGATCCGAGCGATCTGACCGGCATCGACCAGGTTCGCAGGCTCTCGCGCCACGAAGTGGAGGTTTGCGTCAGTGCGCGAGATGATATCCTGGGGATGATCGAACGCGCCTACGGTGCCAGCAAGTACCTTGAGGAATCGTCCGTCGCCGACTCGATCATGGAGATCGGCGGGGACGCGGAGGACAGCGAGGCCCAGCCGGTTGTCCGATTGGTCAACGATCTGATCAACGAGGCCATTCGCCAGGGCGCGTCGGACATCCACATCGAGCCGGGTGACAAGAGCCTGCGTCTGCGGATCAGAGTCGATGGCGTCCTGCGAGAAATCGCCGCACCGCCATTGGGCATGCACCGAGCACTCGTCTCACGCATCAAGATCCTCTCGGCACTGGACATTGCCCAGACGCGATCCCCGCAGGACGGCGCGATCGATCATCGGTTGGGCGGCAAGGAGTTCATCCTGCGCGTGGCCGTGTTGCCGTCGATCTTCGGCGAAGCCGTCGTCATCAGGATCCTCCGGAACGAATCGGAGTCGATCACGTTGGCGGAACTCGGCATGAACGCCGCAGTGCAGGATCGGTTCAGCAAACTCGTCACGAATGCTCACGGGATGATCCTCGTTTCCGGGCCGACTGGATCGGGCAAGTCCACCACGCTCTATTGCGCGATGAAGTCGATCGCCACGCCGCAAAAGAACATCATCGCGATCGAAGACCCAGTCGAGTATCGCACGAGCCTCATTCGCCAGGTGCAAGTGAATCCCGAGGCCAATCTGACATTCTCATCGGGCCTTCGCTCGGTGTTGCGACAAGATCCGGACGTCATCATGGTCGGCGAGATCCGCGACAGCGAGACGGCGCAGATATCCGTGCAGTCCGCACTGACTGGCCATCTCGTGCTGAGTACGGTCCACACCAACGACTCGATCAGCGCCGTGGCGAGACTGCGAGACCTCGAGGTTGCGGAATACCTGATTTCCTCGTCGCTGCTTGCGGTGCTGGCGCAGCGGCTGTGTCGAAAGATATGTCCCGAATGCAAGACGCAGGACTCGCCGTCGGAGTACATGCTCAAGGCCATCGGCCTCGATCCGAAGGCAACGGGCATCGAGCCCATGCGGGGAAAAGGGTGCCGTCGTTGCGTCGGGACGGGCTACTCGGGCAGAGTGGGCCTCTACGAGTTGTTCGAGCTGAACGAGGAATACGGCGAGATGATCGTGCGCTGCGAACCGCCCGAAGCGATTCGCAGTGCCGCCCGTACAGCTGGCATGAGATTCCTTGTGCATGATGGCGTCGAGAAGATCAGTCAGGGCCTGACGACGGTCGAGGAAGTCGTTCGCATCGCCGGGCGCTGTTGATTCACGGTTTGTCCGAGGAGTAGACGTTGGCCAAGTTCGTTGTCCAATTCGCGACGCCCAGCGGCAAGATAGGGCAGGAAGTTCTGGAGGCCAACTCGCAGCGCGCCGCCGTGGCGCGGATCGAGGGGAGTGGCCGCACGCCGATCAGCGTCGAGGTCGCCGGGGCGGCCGCTACGAAGAAGAGAGTGACTCGTGCGAAGGGACGCGTTCGCAGGGTCAAGGGCGGCAAGGCCATACGCCGGGCCGTGATGGACTTCACGCACCAGTTGGGAGCGGTAGCCGAGAGCGGGATTCCTATCACGGCCGGGCTCAAGGCCGTCGGCGAGCAGACAACGAACGTACAACTGAAACGTGCGATCGGCCGCATGTCCAGTCGGATCGAAGGCGGGCGAACGCTCGCCGATGCGATCGATGCCGAGAGGGACTGCTTTCCGGAGATCTACGCCAAGACCCTGGCGGCGGGCGAGGTGGCGGGAAAGGTGCCGGAGGTTTTGGATTCGCTGGCACGCTACCAGGAGCAGGAAGACGAGACGCGCGGACAGATCAAGTCCGCGATGACCTACCCGGCTCTGGTCGTGTGTACGCTGGTGATGGCGACGGTCGTCTTGCTCGTGTTCGTTGTGCCACAGTTTACGGCGCTCTTCTCCAAGTTCGAAGGGCAACTTCCCCTTCCGACGCGGATACTGCTCGCCGTCAGCGATGCGATGACGAACCACTACCTCCTGCTCATTGCCGCTGCCGTCGCGTCGTACTTTCTCGGACGACACATCCTGGGCTTCAAGGCAGTCAAGACCTGGCTGGACTATCGCCTCTTGAAGTTGCCCGTCTTCGGAAACTTGTTGATCGGCGTCTACATGGTCCGGTTCATCGAGTTGCTCGACTTGCTGATGCAGGCCGCGCTGCCGATCACGCAGGCGCTGCGCGTCACGCGGGACAGCACGACCAACGAGGCCATTCGCAAGGACATACGAGGCATTCTGCGTTCGGTCGAGGGTGGGCGATCCATGACCGAGGCCTTCGCGGAGACGAAGTGGTTGACGCCGCTGGTCAAGCGGATGCTCGCCATCGGTGAGAAGGCCGGGCGAACGGATCAGATTTTCAGCTATCTGCGGAAGTACTACGCGGTGCAGACCCAGCGAAGCATCAAGCTATTATCGACCCTTGTAGAGCCGGTAATGGTTGTCGGCCT
>CAYYPB010000413.1:0-3144 GCA_964473405.1 uncultured Planctomycetaceae bacterium | reverse complement strand
AAAGTCGTAGGGTCCCAGCGCGCGCGTTATGGAGCTCGCGCAAAGCGCCCAGCCGCGAGAGACGCTCCGCAGCGCCCCTGGATGTCGGCCTCGCCCGCTGTCACCAGGCGACCGTCTTCCTGGGCGTGACCTGCGCGTGCTGAGGCAAGCACTCTTGCGAGGCGTGCCTGGGAGCCGTTGGCTCTGCTATCGGGGCAAGACCTGGCGATAGCAATCTTTGACAATTTTGGTTATTCGTGGTACGCTTCAGGAGTGAAGGAGGATTGATACGATGAATGTCTCTCTTACCCCGGTGCTTGAGGAACTCGTGCAGCGAAAGGTCGCCACCGGGCTCTACAGCTCGGCCAGTGAAGTGGTTCGCGAGGCCCTGCGGGTTCTCGAGGAGCGAGACGAGCTACGCAAGACGAGACTTGAGACGCTTCGCAACGATATTGGCGTCGGGCTGGCTCAGCTAGAACGGGGCGAAATGACCGAGCATGACGACCGCTCACTCAAGAGCGTGGCAAGCGACATCAAGGCCAAGGGACGCAAGCGTCTGTCCGCGAAGCAGAAGCATCGGGCATGAGCCGACATGCGCTATCCGCACAATCTCGATCAGACCTGGATGATATCTGGCTCTACATCGCTTCGGACAGCGTCTCTGCCGCCGACCGCTTGATTGATCGGTTGGTTGGCAAGATCCAGGTGCTAGCGAAACAGCCCGGCATGGGCCGCATCCGGGAGGATCTCGCGGAAACGCTTCGAAGCTATCCCGTCGACAACTACGTCATCTTCTATCGGCCGACGCACGACGGTATCGAAATCGTACGTATCCTGAGTGGTTTCCGCGACATTTCCAGCATTCTTGCAGACTGACTTGCGCCGCCGGTGACGCCGCATGGAGCCGGAACGTTCAACGACGAGTTTTTCAGATGTGCATTCGTATTCCCATCTACGCAACGCGGCGCAGTTCGGCGGGTCGGCCCGACCGCGTCTTGAAGGATGTCGCGAGCAGAGTCATCGAGAGCTCCGACCTTGACTTGGTGGGCCAGTCCGAAAGGGAACTGCGCTTTCACTACTACGGCTCCAATCTTCTCATCGGTTCCGGTAGGGGCTGGGAGATCATGTTTGAGGGCCGGATTCGCTTCGTTGAGAACGATGGCCGGTGGGTCGTCAGATTCTCACTGTGGACAGTGCCGAGTCTCGTGTCTTGCGGGATCCTTGCCCTGATCCTCGCCGTGGGCCTTCCATGGGTGATTGTTCACACGATTCTTCAGCCGGAGACACCGACTGTGGATTGCTACGCTGGCGTCGTCGGACTCGTTGTCATCACGACGGTGGGTGGCTTTCTGTCCAAGGTGCTCTACGATCGGTTCAGAACTGAGATGTCCGCTTTCCGGAACCTGTTCGAGTTTGCAGCGGAGTGTGGCGAATGAGTTCGAGTCGTCGTGGAATAGAGATGCGGTCGTCGCGGCGCGGCCTCGGGCCAGCCAGGGAACTCACTAGGTTCCCGTGGTCGGTTGTGGCTGCGTCACGGTTCGCAAAGTCCAGGTAGGTCTTCGCGTTCGACAAGCGCCCAGGCGACGGCGCTGCGCTCTGGCCGCAGGTGGCGGAGGGAGGGCCTTGCCCACGCTCCTCTCGGGACGTACAGTCCCGCAGCTATGTCAGACACCGTCGGCATCAGCATCGCAGGTTGCGGGGAGGTCGGTTCGGCCGTGGCCAAGATCCTCCTCGAACGCCGGCCTGCCCTCGACAAGCGGTTGGTCCGAGGACTGAGACTGCGCCGCGTTCTGGTCCGCGATCCGAGCAAGCCTCGATCGGTGGACCTTCCCGACGGCCTGCTGACCACTGACGCGGCCGACCTCCTGGATTGCACCGAGACGCATGTCGTCGTCGAACTGATGGGGGGCATCGACGACGCCAGGACGCTGATCCTCGCGGCGCTGGCCGCCGGCAAGGACGTCGTCACCGCCAACAAGGCCCTGCTCGCCACCTGTGGGGCGGAGCTCTTCGCCGCGGCACGGTCCGCCGGTCGCTGCATCGCGTTCGAGGCGTCGGTCGCTGGGGGCATCCCCGTCCTCGACGCCGTCCGCCGCGGGCTCATCGCCAACGAGATCGACGCCGTCTTCGGTATCCTCAACGGCACGTGCAACTACATCCTGACGCAGATGCTGCAACGAAAGATCGGCTATGCCCAGGCCCTCACCGAGGCGCAGCAACTCGGCTATGCCGAGGCCGATCCGACCCTCGACGTCGACGGCACCGACTCGGCCCACAAGCTCGCGATCCTCGCCTCCATCGCCATGCGGCGGCAGTGCGACCTGGATCGAATCGTCGTTCGCGGGATCACCGATCTAGAGCTGACCGATCTCGTCGCGGGCGAGGAACTCGGCCATGTCTGCAAACTCCTCGCGGTCGCCCGCCGACACCACGACGGTCTGGAACTGACGGTACAGCCAACGTTCATTCGCAAATCGCACCTTCTGGCAGGCGTGTCGGGTCCGTTCAATGCCGTCAGCGTCTATGGCGATGCGGTGGGACACACGCTCTTCTACGGTCGCGGGGCCGGCGGCATGCCCACGGCCAGCGCCGTGGTCGCCGATATCGTGGATGTCGCCACCGGCGGTGCGGCTGCCACGTTCTCGCAAACCGAGTTGCTGCCCGATCGAACGCAGCCGGCCACCTTTCGCGTCGCCGGCGAGAGCGTATCGCCCTACTACATCCGCATGGGGTTGCTCGACCGGCCCGGCGGGGTCGCCAAGATCGCGACCGTCCTCGGCGATGCGGGCATCAGCATTGCCTCGGTCGTTCAGCACGAAGCTCACGAGATGAGAGAGGATGGGGCCGTGCCGGTGGTCGTCATGGTGCGGCCGACGACCGACGCCACGGTGCAGGCCGCCGTTCGACGCATCGGTCAGATCGCCGTCGTCACGGGCCAGGTCGTGTGCATCCCCGCCCTCGACGAAAATGCCGAGTCACATCCGAAAGACTGACCGCGGATGAACCGGCGGCATGTTCGCCACCTATCGAAGAGCCGTGGGCTTTCCCGGCGCGCCGGGACGCGGCCGTACGGTACGGAGTGGCGGCTGCGCGCCCGGCAAACACCCGCCGACCGAAGGCCCCCGCGCCTTCCTCTAGAGGCGGGACACGCGAGGGCGGGCGGCC
>CAYYPB010000412.1:0-3145 GCA_964473405.1 uncultured Planctomycetaceae bacterium | reverse complement strand
GGCCATCCGCGCACACAAGCGACACACCCCCGGTCTCTGCTAGTTCTCTGAGTGAGGGGCGGGATAAGCGCCAGGACCGAAGGGGCGCGTTTGCCGAGAGGGCTCTTGCATTCGTGCGAGTGTTGCTCCCCTACGGTCGCGGCTCTGATCGAAGTCCCTACCGCGAACAAACAGCAAGGAGACGCGCATTGACGAGAGGAATGATTCGCTGGACGCTGTTGGTCGCTGTGCTGTGTGCTACAGGCTGTGGCCCGGCCGTCAAGGTCAAGGACATCGTGCGCGGGCCGCTGATCGACCAGGGCCTGGACGTCGCCCTCAAACAGATCAGGGCCGATCCCGTCGCGCATCTGCGACGATCCCTCAAGGCCACCAACGCGCTGAAGACGATCCGCATGAAGTTCCATCGCCAGGAACGCCTCGGCATGATTCCAGAGTTGAAGCCGGCTGAGGATATGCTGGCCGAGTATCGCGACAAACCGTTCAGCGTTCGGTTCACTTGGCTGGACGAGGACAGCGGCTATGTGCAGTGTGTCTATGTCGACGGGAAGAACGATAACAATGTGGCGCTGCTGCCGCGAAAGAACATCTGGGGTGGTCCTGGAACCGTGGGGAACTACCACGTTGATGCCGGCGTCCTTTTCCACAAAGCCAGAAACCCGATCACGGACTTCGGCCCGCGCCGGATGATGGAGCGATTGCTCGACCGCATCGAAAAGGCCGAGTCCCTCGGCGGCGTCGTCATCAAGGTTCTCGGGGCCACCGAGGTCGGCCCGTCCAAAGAGCCGTGCTACCACTTCGAGATGCTCTTCCCGCCGGCCGACGAGTTCGCGTGCAAGTTGATCGATCTTTTTGTCCATACACGATCGGACCTGCCGGTCGGGACACGCCTGTGGCTCACGAGCAAGGGCGAACGCAGCGACGAGACGCTCGACGCGAGCTATGTCTACAGTGAGATGGAGCCCGACGCACCGCTCGGCGACGAGGATTTCGTCATCGACGCCAAGATCGGCCCTGCCAATGTCAAGAAGGCCCCCAAGCCGGTGAGCACCGACGAGCCCACGGTGGCGAAGACCGGCCCCTGACGGCGCGTCACGTTCACTGTTATCATGGGTGGTGGAAGGTCCGTCAGGTACTCTTGCGAGCGAGGTGGCATGATGCGTATGGGTCTGTTGTCGATCACTGCGATGGTTGCGATTCTGCTCTCGGGTGCGTGTGACCCTGTCCAGCTCGAAAAGGCCAAGGACTCGACCACGCAGGCCGCTCACGACGCTGGGAACAAGGCGAAGGAAGTCGGCGGCAAGGTCAAGAAGAGGGCCGGCGAACTCGTCGAAAAATCCAAGCCCTATGTGGACAAAGCCAAAAAGGCAACGACCCAGGCCGTCCACGCAGTCGGCGAGAAGGCGAAGGAGCTAGGCGGCAAGGCCAAGAAGAAGGCTGGCGAACTCGTCGAGAAGTCCAAGCCGTATGTAGACAAAGCCAAACGCGCCACCACCCAAGCGGCCGGCAAAGCCAAGAAGGCGGCGACCCAGGCGGCCGACAAGGCAAAGAAGGCCGCGACGCAAGCGTACGACAAAGCCAAGAAAGCAACGACGCAGGCCGTGGAAAGGGCCAAGGAACTAGCAGAGTAGCAAGCCCGATCAACCGGTAGCATGTACCCGTTTAGCCGCGACCCAGCGGGGATCGCTCGCGCCGCACCGAAAGAACAACTAGGGGAAAACAGAACACCCATGCCATCAGCCAAAGTAGCCATCCTACGAACCAAGCCCGCCACGGTGCTAGCGGACTATCACCGCCTACTCGAACTCGCGGACTATCAATCTGTCATCGCCAAGGACGCCGACACCGGCCTGAAGATCAATATCTCCTGGCACTTCTTCTTCCCCGGCAGTTCGACGACCCCCTGGCAACTCGATGGCGTGATCCGAGCGATGAAGGCCGACGGCTACGACCCCGACCTGATCCACGGCTGCCACAACCGAACCGTCGTCATCGACGCGCATCTCGGCGAACGAGAGAACAAACAGGTCAACGTCACCGACGCCCACGGCCTGCGCAACGTGCATCTCTACGAGGGCGAAGACTGGGTCCACGTCCGCGACGCCGTGGGCGATCTGGCCGACGATTTCCTCTGCCTCAACGAGGTCTATCCCGACGGGTTCTTCATCCCCAAGCGGTTCATCGGCGAGAACATCATCCACCTGCCGACCGTCAAGACGCACATTTTCACAACGACCACCGGGGCCATGAAAAACGCCTTCGGCGGCCTGCTCAACGAGCATCGCCACTGGACGCACCCCGTCATTCACGAGACGCTCGTCGACTTGTTGATGATCCAGAAGAAGATCCATCGCGGCGTCTTCGCGGTCATGGACGGGACCTTCGCCGGCGACGGGCCCGGCCCACGGTGCATGACGCCGCATACGAAGAACGTTATCCTGGCCAGCGCCGATCAAGTGGCGATCGATGCCGTCGCGGCCAAGCTGATGGGCATGGATCCCATGTCGATCAAGTTCATTCGCCTCGCCCACGAAAAGGGCCTCGGCTGCGGCGACACCTCGAAGATTGAGATCGTCGGGGACCCCGACGCCGCCAAGGAGAACTGGAACTTCGTCGGCCCGTTCAAGAAGATGACCTTCGCCTCGCGCATGCAACACAAGATCTATTGGGGGCCGTTGAAGAAACCGATCGAATGGTCGCTCAAGACGGTGCTGGCACCCTGGGCATACATCGCGAGTGTGGCCTATCACGATAGCTTCTGGTATCCGCTCAAGGCCAAGAAGGCCATGCAAGAAGTGTTGGACAGCGACTGGGGCCGGCTCTTTCGCAACTGGGAAAAACTCACGCCCGACGAGAAGGGCTTCCCCACAATCGGCGACGACCCTGCGGAGTTGAAACGGACGGGCTTCAAGGCGTTCACCAAGTCGCTCGGCCTGCTGGGCATGGCACTGACCGAATCGCCCGAGTTCACATCGCGCAAACGGCGAGCGGCCCAACAGCCTCGTGAATCGTCCTGACATTCAAAGGCGTAGGGCGGGCTTCGCCCGCCGTTCCGCGGCGGACGATTCGTCCGACGGCGGGCGGAACCCGCCCCACCGCCTCACCGAGCGAGGGCGCCCCGCGCCCTCTCGCTGTGCGGGGTGATGGG
>CAYYPB010000411.1:0-3148 GCA_964473405.1 uncultured Planctomycetaceae bacterium | reverse complement strand
ACCGCGCGGGCTGAAGCCCGCGGCTCGTCGGCAGAAGGTAGCGCTGCCATATTAGAGACCACATCATGCCCATTGTGGCTCCGCTGTCTCAGCGGTGAATCGAAATGTGGCTCCGCCGTCTCGGCGGTGAATCGAGATGTGGCACCGCCGTCTCGGCGGTGAAGCCACAGGCGAGACGCCTGTGCCACAGTTGGGCGTCGGGCATGCACCCTCGGAGTGAACCCAAATGATCAACCGACTAGTCGAAGCATCGCTGAAAGCAAGGGGCTTGGTCCTCATCGCTATCATCGCGACGGCAGGATACGGCGCCTACGAATACAGTCGAATGCCTGTCGATGCCTTCCCAGACATCTCCCCCATCATGGTGCCCGTCTTCGCCGAAGGCCACGGCATGGCACCGGAAGAGATCGAGCGACTCATTACCTACCCGATCGAATCCGCCATGAACGGTCTGCCCGGCGTCACGCAGATCAAGTCCACCTCCGCATTCGGCATGGCCGTCATCTACGTCTACTTCAGGGATGACGTGGACATCTACTTCGCTCGTCAACTCGTCGCCGAACGACTCGCGGCCGCCACCGCCGAGTTGCCCGAGATGGACGAGCCGCCGACGCTTGGTCCCATCTCGACCGGCCTCGGCCAGATCTTCATCTACTACCTGACGCTCGACGAGAACGTGGACACGGAAGGAAAGGCCCCCAACACCTACCTCCGCGAACTCAACGACTGGGTCGTCAAGTTTCAACTGAAGACGGTCCTTGGCGTCACGGACATTCTGTCCATCGGTGGCCATGTGCTGCAATACCAGATTCAGGTAGACCCGGACGCGCTGCTTCGATACGGCCTGTCGCTCGACGATCTAGTCGAGGCCGTTCGGAAGAACAATGAAAACGTCGGCGGCCAATTCCTCGTCATCGGCTCGGAAGAGTCCCTCGTGCGCGGCCTCGGTCTACTGGAAAGCCTGGACGATATTCGCAATGTCCCCATCAAGGTGGAAGACGGCGTCACGATCGTGTTGGCCGACGTCGCCGACGTCGTCTATGGCAACGAAATCCGCCGAGGCGTCGTCAGTCGCAACGGCGAACAGGAAGTCGTCTCCGGCATCGTTCTCAAGCTCTTCGGCGAGAACACGTCCGAGGTCATCGACCGACTCTACGAGAAAGTAGAAACCGTCCAGGCATCCCTGCCCAAGGGCGTGACGCTGATCCCCTACTACGAACAAGCCGAGTTGGTGGAACAAGCCACCTGGACAGTCAAGAAGGCCCTCGCCGAGGGAGCCCTGCTCGTCGCCCTCGTACTCCTGATCTTTCTGGGTAACATCCGGTCGGTCATCATTGTCACGCTGTCCCTGCCATTCTGCGCGTTGATCACGTTCATCCTGATGAACGCGATCGGGCTATCGGCTAACTTGATGTCCCTCGGCGGCATCGCCATCGCACTGGGCATGCTCGTGGACGGCTCCATCGTCATGGTGGAGAACACCCATCGGCATCTGGGGCTGCCCGAGAACCAAGGCAAGAGCAAGGCCTCCGTCATCCTGCACGCGGCACGCGAGGTTGGCCTCCCGATCCTGTTTTCCCTCTGCATCGTGATCGTCGTCTTCCTCCCCATCCTCACACTCCAGGGAGTCGAGGGAAAGATGTTCACCCCTATGGCGGAGACCATCTCGTTCGCCCTGCTGGGTTCGATCATCGCTGCCCTGGTCATGGCACCTGTGCTTTGTCACTACTTGCTCAAGCAGGAGGCCGCCCGCGAACCGAGAATCGTCGCCGTCCTCAAGGCGATCTATCGACCCCTGTTGGAAAGGGCACTCCGGCGCAAGCGCCTGGTCGTCACCGTCACTCTGGCGGCGTTCGTGGCCAGCATCGCCGCGTTGCCGCTCATCGGAACCGAGTTCATCCCAACCCTGGAGGAGGGTTCGATCCTCATCGGTGTGGCGATGTCCCCTTCTATCTCGCTCGAGAAGGCGACCGAGACGATCATGAAACTCGAACGACAGATCAAGAAGTATCCAGAGGTCGAGGAAGTCCTCTCCAGAATCGGCCGGCCCGAGGCGGGAAGCCACCCGCATCCCGTCAACTACGCCGAAATCCACGTAGAGCTTCACCCAGAAGACCAATGGACCCGGTTTGACAACAAGCAGGAACTCGTCGCGGCGCTCAGCAAGGAGCTATCCTCCTGGCCGGGCATCCAACTCAACTTCACGCAACCCATCCAGAACGCTTTTGACGAACTTCTTTCCGGCATAAAGGCTCAACTGGCGATCAAGCTCTACGGCGAGGATCTCACCGTCCTTCGAGACAAGGCAAACGAGATCAGGACGTCTATCGCGAGCGTCGAGGGACTGGTCGACCTTTCAGTCGAGCAAAGCTTCGGCCAGCCGCAAATCCAGATCATCCCCGACCGCGTCGCCTGTGCGCGATACGGCATCGCCGTCAATCAGGTTCAGGAGATGATCGAGCTGGCGATCGGAGGCGAGGTGATCGACACGCTGTACCTCAACACGCGCCGGTTCGGCATCCACGTGCGATTCAAGGAAGATCGCCGCCTCGACCCACAATCGATCCGCGATACACTCGTCCACACCAACGACCAGACGCTGATCCCCCTCTCTCAAATCGCCGAAGTGAAGGAGGTCGTGGGACCGATTCAAGTGAACCGCGAGAAGAACCAACGCCGGTGGATCATCCAGGGCAATGTACGCGGTCGAGACATGGGCGGTGTCATCGCCGACATCCAACAGAATATCGCCGACAAAGTGGACCTGCCGCCAGGCTACTACCTCGAGTACGGCGGCCAGTTCGAGAACCAACAGCGTGCCATGGCTCGCCTGGCGATCATCATTCCCATCGTGATCGTGGTCGTCTTTCTCCTGCTGAGGATGTCATTCGGCTCCACGCGCCACGCGCTGATCATCATCGTCAACGTACCCCTGGCGCTCATCGGCGGCATCATCGGCCTCTTCGTCATGGGCGAATACCTATCGGTTCCGGCCTCGGTCGGCTTCATCGCACTCTTCGGAGTCGCATTGCAGGGCGCCGTCGTACTCGTCAGCTACTTCAATCAACTCCGCTCCGAGGGCGTTCCGATGCACCAGGCGCTGATCGACGGCGGCATGCTCCGCCTGCGACCCGTCATCGTGACAACC
>CAYYPB010000410.1:0-3173 GCA_964473405.1 uncultured Planctomycetaceae bacterium | reverse complement strand
CCCACCAGGCTTTGCGGAGTTGTGGGTTCACACGGTGCTGTCCGTGACAGTCGGTGCAGACGATCCGTGCCGACGTCGGCTTGTCCGGGCGGCGTTTCAAGGATCGCTTGACGACCGTGAGCGCCAGGACGTCGTGCGTGTCGCAGGCGTCGAGGGTCTCGGCCGAGAGGCCCTCTCCTTCCGAGCCGAGTACGATGACGGTCCGATCGGCGGGGCGGACGCTACGAAGCGGCACGGCCTCATCCGAGACGATGGCGGCGACGATGGAGAAGCCGTGCGCCTCGCGCAGGTGCCGCAGCGACGCCGGCAGGTCGTCGCACGCGTGAAACGGAAGCCGAAAGACGCTGCCCATCGAAACGCGAACGGCCCGGCGATAGAGCGGATCGCAGCAGTGGGCCAGGACGGCCGCCCCTGCACCGAAGGCGACGGCATTGCGGACGATCAGCCCGACGTTCTGTGGGTCGTTGATGTTCTCCATCGCGACGACGGTTGCCCGAGCAGCGCCGCAGCCCCGGGCGATGGCCGCATTCAGGTCGAGCGCATCGGGCCGAGCGGCACATGCGATCGCCCCGCCCCGGTTGACGGGAAACCCGATGATGGTCTCCATCAGGCTCGGCTCGGCGACATACACCGCCACCCGTGCAGACAGCACATCGCGAAGCTGCTCCAACCGCCTCGGCGTCACCAACAGGGAATGAACGTCGAGGTCGCTCCGCAGCAGACGCCGAACCGCCTCGACGCCCTCGACCACAAACAGCCCCTCCCGCCGCTTGAGATCGCGGTCCGTCAGGCGTCGAAAGACATCAAGAGCGGGAAGCCGTACGTCGGTGATCGTGTGTAGGCTGGGCGTCATCGTGATTCAAGCCGGTTCCGTGAATGGTCGAGCAGTCCCCTCGGATCGTCTCGCACCGGGCGGGTGATCAGAGCCGCGACCGTGAGGGATCGCCCGTCGCCGAATAGCAGGGCCTTCGCAGTGGAACGGTATGCGCTCCCTCACGGTCGCGGCTCTGATCCGCCGCTCGCATCGCAGCCTACTCGCCGGCAGGCTGTTCGTTCCTTCTGCGAACCAGCTCAGCTGGCCTGGGGGCTGTCTGGGCAGTTGGCCCCTTGATTCTTGCCCCGATTTTGTAGCCGCCGAGACGTGCTTTTGGGGATAGGATACGCTAGGTACGCTTGTCCGTGGAGCGCTATTCGCGAGTGTGGCATTGTGAGAGTCGGTGGCCCATGTGCCCAGCCTGTAAAAAGCCCATGATCGCCCTCGAGTTGGAGGGTATCGAGATCGACCACTGCCCGGCGTGCCTCGGCACCTGGCTGGACGGCGGCGAGATCGAGGCCATCGCCGAGCGGGCCGGCGTCGAGGTGGGTCCGTTGGCGAGCGTGCTCGAAAATGCCCGAACGGGCGATCGGACGGATCGTCGATGTCCGCGGTGCCGACGGCGGATGCGGATCATCCATCCGGCCGAGCCGGCTGGGCTGGAACTGGATCGTTGCCCGTTGGGGCATGGGTTGTGGTTTGATAAGGGCGAGATGCTCACGCTCGTGGGGGCCGTCTCGGGCTCCGAGCGGGGGGGCGTCGCGGCGTTCTTCGCCGATTTGTATCGAAGTGAACTGGACTCCAACGCGAAAGGAGAATGACGTGCCTCCTACTTATGTGATTGTCTTGCTGGTCGTCGGCGCTGTGTTTCTGCTCTGGGGGGTCGGGGCCTACAACGGTCTCGTTCGGCTGCGCAACCATGTTAAGAACGCCTGGGCGCAAATAGACGTACAGCTCAAGCGTCGCCACGACCTGATTCCGAACCTCGTCGAGACGGTCAAGGGCTTCGCGGGACACGAGAAGGAAACGCTGGAGAACATTGTCAAGGCGAGATCGCAGGCCGTCAGCGCTCAAGGCGTCGCGTCGCAGGCCAAGGCCGAAGGCGAGTTGAGTCAGGCGCTGGGACGCTTGATGATGGTCGTCGAGCAGTATCCCGACTTGAAGGCGAACCAGAACTTCCTCGCGCTTCAGGAGGAGTTGACCTCGACGGAGAACAAGATCGGCTTCTCTCGCCAGTTCTACAACGACTCGGTGATGGTCTTCAACACCAAGGTCCAGTCGGTGCCCACGAACTTCATCGCCGGGCCGTTCGGCTTTAGCGAGGAGGAGTTCTTCGAGTTGGAGGACGCCGCCGAGCGGCAGGTGCCGAACGTGAGTTTTTCCTGACCCACGGCTTGCCGGCCGTGGGCTTGGGTGTGGCGGCGCGCGTGGGTTCTCGACTGCTACCTTCTTGGTGACTGCCATTCATGTGGGAAGCCATCCAAAAGAACAAACGCCGGTCGTGGATGCTGATCGGCGTCATGGCGCTGATTCTGACGGTCCTCGGCGGGCTCATCGGGGCCGTCCTCTTTTCAGGGTTCTCCGGAAGGACTGATCGGTCCAGTGGCGTCACGGCCTACGGCGTCAGGCTTGACGATGCCGGGCAATCGCCGACGGCTCCGTGGACCGCGTGGCTGGAGGATCCGTCGATCTTGTTGAACGACGGCGCGCTGCTCGGGGCCGGCCTTGCGTTGGCACTCGCGTGTCTGCTTGCGATGTTTGCCTTCTGGCAGGGTCATGCGACATTGCTGCGAGCCGCCGGCGCGCACGCCGTCACGCGCGAGGCAGCACCTCGCCTCTGGAATGTCGTCGAGGAGATGACCATCGCCGCGGGGTTGCCGACGATGCCGCGCGTCTTCATCATCGACGACGACGCGCCCAATGCCTTCGCGGCCGGGCGAAGCCCCGAACATGCGGTCGTGGCAGTGACGGCAGGATTGCTCAAACGCCTCAGCCGCGATGAGTTGCAGGGCGTCATCGCCCACGAGATCGCCCACATTCACAACTATGACATCCGTTTCATGACGCTCGCGTCCGTGATGATGGGCAGCATCATCCTGATCTCGGAGGTCTTTCTGCGGTCACTCTGGTTCGGGGCCGGTCGCCGGTCGTCGTCACGGCGAGAAGGCGGCGGCCAGGCTCAGATGATCTTGATGATCGTCGCCATCGTGTTCGCGATCCTCGCACCGATCGTGGCCAGGATGCTCTACTTTGCCTGCTCCCGTCGGCGGGAGTATCTCGCCGACGCATGCAGCGCGAAGGTCACGCGGGATCCCCCCCGGCTCGCATCGGCCTTGAAGAAGATCAGCCGTCGGGGTGG
>CAYYPB010000409.1:0-3173 GCA_964473405.1 uncultured Planctomycetaceae bacterium | reverse complement strand
GAGCTCCGGTCCGATCGGGACCCGTCAGATCGGACAGAGGGACACACGCGCCACAAGCCTGGCCAGGCTTCGGGGGCGAGGATGAGGTGGTCGTCGTGCTTGCGGATCGCGGGCAGCCGCTCGTCCAGCGATTCGGCCGCGAGCCCCAGATGATGAAGCAGCGGTGGCAGGACGACGCCGGTCTGTTTCGGCTCGCTGTGCGGCATATCGAGCCAGAGTGTGTAGGGTTGTGTGGATCCTTCGACGCGCTCGGTGCGAACGGTGATGATGCCCGGCCTCGTTTCGATTGGCAGGATCGTGCCCGGCTGGTCCAAAGCGTGGGTGAATCGTCCCGTGTCCAGCAGGGCGTGGACGGCTCCGAGCGTGGCATGCCCGCAGAAGTCCACCTCGCCGCCGGGTGCGAACCATCGCAGCCGCAAGGCCGCATCTCGCGTCGCCGGACGGAAGACGAAGGCCGTTTCGCTCGCGTTGAACTCGGTGGCGAGCGCCTGCATCTGATCGTCGGTCAGATCGTCCGCGTCCAGCACGACGGCGGCGACGTTCCCCGTGTAGGGGGCCATCGCAAAGGCGTCCACGAGACGAAACGGCAGTTCATTCGGCATCTGCTCGGGCTCCCGACCTTGTCGCGGCGGTTCGTCGCGCCGTCGCGGCCATGCTACTCAAACGAATCGGCTGCCGCGACCCGGCGCGGTGTCGCTGTGCGCCAAATAACCGCGCAGGCAATCGCCAGAACCGCCAGTGTCGCCAGATGCAGACCGTAGAAAGTCCCCGCGTCCCACTTGATGCACGCTACGCCGCCAAAGAACACCGCCATCGAGACGAGTCCGATCGCGCGCGCCCGGCGGTGCGACGCGTTCTCCTCGGTGGCGAGGAACCGACAGATCACGACGCACGCGGGCAGTGCCAACGCCAAGTAGTAGTCTCGCACCATCGGGCTCGGCCAGAACATCAGCAGCATCCACATCGCGGCCTCGGCGGACCACGCCACAGATCGACGCGGTGAGCCACGGGTTCGATGCGTGGCGAAACACAGCAGCCCAATCGGAACCGCTAGCGTGACGACCCAGATGGCGAAGACCGCGTCGGCCGACAGATTCGCAAGCCGCATCCGCGGAACGTCGGGGATTGCGTCGCGCGTCTTGATCCAGACCGTCCCCTCGGTCGGCATCGGGTCGAGGACCAGATACTCGTTGGGTGCGAGCGATGCCTTCGCAGCGGCCACGGCCTCGGCAGGCGGATCGCCGTGAAGGATGATCTGAAAGTCAGCGTCCGGGGCCGGACGCAGCCAACGCCCCAGTACGACGGACCACGCGCAGTTGTGCCCGTGGCGACGGATGCGCAGGTGTGGTTCGTCGATGAGACGCCGGCTCGAATACCAGTCTGCCCGCCTGAGCCACGCGCGATGCTCCTGGATCGCGCCGTCCACGCCAAACGCCGCGATCGAGGGAGCCACGTCGAACGCGGCGATGGCGAGCAGCATCGCGGCCAGGGCCTTCCACTGGCGGCGAATCGCGAGGTAGAGGAGAAAGACGCCGGGCGTCACCTTGAGGCAGACGCCGAGACCGAGTACCGCGCCGCCGAGGATGTCGCGTTGGTACATCAGCAGCGTCAGGCCGGTCACGCAGATGAGCAAGAGCCAGAGCGTGAGTTGGTTGGCCTGCAAGACGTGCTGGGCGTGTACCGCCACGATGAGAACGGGCCAAACGAACGCGCCGCGATCGAATCGTGGCACAGGCGTCCCGCCTGTGATTCCACCGGCGAGACGCCGGTGCCACAGTCTTCTTGGTGGGCCGCAAGGATGCTCAGCATTGTCAACGCAGCAAGGCTCGGTACCCTTCGATCCAGTGAACCACCACTGGCGGAGGATCCAACCCGATCCGACGCACGCGACGACGTTGCACGTCACGAATGCGATCAGCCCCCAGGGCGGCGGCGTCCACACGCTGAACGGCCAAATCGCCAAGAAGGCCGCCGGCAGATAGCCGAACATCGTCGTGCTGGTGGGGATGGTCCCGTGGTCCCAGACGTGCCGCGACTCGCGAGCGAAATCGCGCCAGTCGGGCTGATTCGCCAGGCCCCGATGGATGCCGCCGACGATGCCGCTGGCAAGGACCAGGCCGACAAGCACCCACGCGGCGACGCGGACTCTGGGATTCCGAAGGAATCGCTCGAAGTGCCTACCCTCGCGCGGAGACGCCTCGGTCGGCGTCAGCGTTGGCGATGTGTCGCCCAAGAGAACATCCCCTCGCCCCTCGAGTTGGACCGCCTCGCGGCCGAGGGCGGTCCTAGTGCATCGTCACACTTGGTTCTGCGGGTTCATCCTGCCCTGTGGCGCAGGCGTCCCGCCTGTGATATCATCGGCGAGACGCCGGTGCCACAGAGCAGTTGGCGGCTCGTCGACCCGCAAGGCGAGGCGTGAAAGTACACTAGGATCCAGACCGAATCGCCGAGGCGATCAAGTTGTCACTCGTCGATTTGTGCGGTCGGTCGGAGATGCTCCGCGCGAGGTCGCCAACGCAGGCGTTCGCCTCCGCCATCGTTGCGGGCGGTTCGGCTCGTAAACGACTCCAGCCACTTCGAGAGAAACTCAGCCGCCCCAGCCAACGGTTCAGCCGCCAGGCGAGAAAGCTCGGCAACATCTCGACGATTCGCCGGACCTCGGGCCTCGCGGACCAGGGCTCGTAGCGGTAGTTCGTGTAGCTGCCGGTTTCGATTCGGGCGAACCCCTCCCGCCCCAGAAGGTGCGAAAGGCAATCGGCGTCGAAGAAGTTCACATGGTAGCGATTCAAGCCGAGCCATCGCTGGCGGCCGAGCTTGCGCCAACGACTGCCGAAGTTCGGCGTGTCGATGCAAACGACGCCGTCGGGTGCGAGCAGCGAGCGAACATCGCTCAACAGCCGCCGCGGATCGGGCACATGCTCGATCACGTCGCCCAGGAACACCAAGTCGAACGGCGGTAACGTCGAGCGATACTGCGACAGATGGCCTGCCCGGGCATCGAGACCGAAGTCGGCCACGGCCCGACTGACGGCGCGCGGCGAAATATCCAAACCCACGACGCGCCAACCGCGTTCGCGAGCCAGGACGGCCTGTTGCCTCAGCGCTACGTCTCTTCCCAGGAGACGCTTTAGCTAGCCCTTTTCGTGATGGAGTTTGTTGATTACATACTGCAG